>DASWKS010000279.1:0-5074 GCA_036396495.1 Gemmatimonadales bacterium | reverse complement strand
CCCAAGGGGTATGCCATCTGCGTTACCAAGACGATCGCCGCGCCGGTGGGGGAGGTCTTCGACGCGTTCGGCCAGGCCGCTCCGCTCAAGGCCTGGCTCGGCACTGGGGCCACGGCGTCCTTCACGGAGGGGGGCGGCTTCTCCAACGCGGATGGCAATACCGGCAGGTATATCAAACTGGCCCGCCCCAAGAAGCTCCGGTTTTCCTGGGACGAGGGCGATCCGAAGCTGGTGAGCACAGTCGAGGTGACGCTCACTCCCAAGGGCGACAAGTGCGGACTGGTCCTCAACCACGAACGGATTCCGTCGCGTCCGCTGGCCGATGGATTACGGGCTGCCTGGGGCGGGGCGATCGAGCGGTTGAAGCGACACCTCGAGGGATGACGCGCGTGCCGAGGTCCTGCCGGACGCTTTCGGAACAGTGATACGTTAGGCGTTTGTGGGCATTTTATTGGTGCAGTATCTGCGCCATCTGCGTAATCTGCGGACAGCTTTTTCGAATCGGGGGATTCTGGTATCCGCTACTCGAGCTTCCCGACCTTGGCTTCCGGCAGCCGCCAGATGTGTACCCCGCCGCCACATTGCACAGGCGCCGTCGCCGAAGGGCCGCCCCAGCCCCCGGGCGTCCGCAATCCTCCTATGGAGTCTGGCGCCAGCGCCGACACCGCTCGGCCCGCGTCATGAGTGGCCGGGCAGGCCGAGCTACCTGATGCCGATCCAGTAGCTCACCTTCAACGCCAGGAAATGGCTGCCCGGGATCTGAAACGCCTCCCCGACCCCCCGATCCCCACGCTCTCCCGCGGTATCTCGCGCCGGAAGCGATCCTGCTGCCAGACCAGAAAGGCGGTACTGCCGGGCATCCATTCCCACCGCAGTACCAGGTTGCTTCGGAGGGACCGGATGTCGAAATCCGGTACCGGGAAGGTGAACTGGCTCGGGCCATCGGTGACGACGTAAACGGAGTCGCCCTGACGGGTGAGGCTGGTGCCGTCACCACCGTAGGGCCGCAGGGCAAAGCTCCGGGCCGCCGCCAGCTCGCCCAGGTCGCGATACCGGCCGCTGGACGCAAATGGCTCGAGGTAGGCCTCCAGGGTCAGATCCGGTTTCAGGGCATAGTTGAGCCGCAGCCGCACCACCACCTCGCTCCGATCGACCCGTCCGAAGATGTAGCGGCCCCCGAAGGTGGCCGGGCCTCCATCCGGCCGGGTGGCCACGAACTGCCGCGGCGTGACGGTGCGGGCGTAGCGGGGCTCGATCACCAGCTCCCAACGAGCCGCCGGCCGCAGCGACAGGAACCCTTCGACGGTGGCGAACCAGCCGTCGAGCTCGTCAACTCCAAAGTTGGGCTCGATGCTCCACCGGGTGCGGGCCCCGCTGGGACCGGCGAATTCCGTGAAGAGCCGCCAGGTCAGTGGGCTCTGCATCAGCGGACCGCCCCGGGTGAGGTTATCGCGGTGGGATCGGGGAAGTACGTTGAATTCGAATTCGGCTTGCCAGAAGTTTCTGAAGGTCAAGTCGCCGAACACTCCCAACTCGGTGAAGGTGCGGGTACCGCCGAAATTCCACTCCGCGGACTCGAAAGCACCCAGCACCCAGCTGTGCAGCGCGCCGCCCGGCCGGGTCTGGCGATACCGCAGATTGGTGAAGAGACTGCGGTCATCCGCAGTGCCCAGGGACCCGAGGTCATTGAGCTCCAGGCCCGGCGATTCGTGGGTGTAGTCGATATCCCAGAGCCAGTTGCCCGCGTTCTTGCTGTGATTGATGCCGGCGGTGATGCCGGAGAGCGAGGTGCGCCGGGGGTCGACGCCGACGTATCCGGCATCAGGTCGCTGGTAGTACCGGCGGGAGGAGAACTGCTGGGCCAGGATCGCGGCCGAGTCGCCCGCGACGTAACTGCCGCCGACATAGGAATAGTCACGCGACGACTCGACATCGGACGGATGGTGGTAGTCCAACCGCACGCCGCCCGGCGTGACGGCGAAGCTGAACACGGTGATCCGGTCACCCCGGGTATCGAGCGAGACCACCAGCTGCTCCGACGGAAGCTTCTGGTCCCGGCGTGCGACCAGCGCGCGAACGGCGCCCGGCGCGTCGCTGTACATGCGGGCACCGACGTAGAGGGCGTCATGGGTGTAGACGAAGCGGACTTCGGTCCGCTCCGGCGCGGCAGCCCCTTCGGTCGGCTCGCGCAGCACGAAATCGCCTGCGGGCAATGCCCTGACCCAAACGGAATCGTCCAGCCGGCCGTCGACCCGCGGGGCGATCCCTTGCGCCCGCACCGCGACCACCCGACGAGGGAGAGTGGGTTTCGATTGCGCCGGGATCCGAGCGGGAAACAGCAGCATCCCCGCCAGCAGCGCGCCTCCCAGCGCGGTCATGGCTTCCCGGGGGGAAGCTCCCGCTCCTTGGCCTCGATCAGCTGCTTGATTCGGGCCAGCTCTTCCGGTGTAACCTTGCGGTCCCCCAGCAGGTGCACCATGACCGAAGCCACGCTGCCGTCAAACCACCGATCCGCCAGCGAGCGGAGCCGGCGCACCACGGTCCGGCGGACCTCGGCCTCGCCGACCTGGGCGCGGTACACATACTGGCGGCCTTCCGCCCGGTGGGTCACCAGGCCTCGCTTCTCCAGCCGGCTCAACAGAGTGGCGACCGTGGTCGGGGCCAGCCGCTGGGTCAGGGAGCGGTGCACCGCGTGGACCGTAGCCTCGCCCCGGGTCCAGAGGACCTGCATGACAGCCAGTTGAAGGTCGGTGAGCGCCGGGGCCCGCATGCCGCATCCTCGGGGAGAGACGGTATGTACTACAGATGTAGTATTACACCTGTAGTTGAAACCGTCAAGCGGCGGCGGAGTCGGACCGGGTCCGGGTCAGTCGGGGTTGGGAATCTGGAGCAACTGGAAGGCGAGATTGGAGACCAGACAGTAGGCGGCGAAGAAGTAGAAGCCGGGACCGGCCACGGCATCGAGGTTGTCGGTGCCGATGGCCGCGAGATAGGCGATGAACACTCCCACCGCGAACACATCCGCCATCGACCACTTGCTGATGGAGCGGACGAAGAGATACAGCCGGTACCCCGACCGGCGCTGCCTAAACGCCAGGATCACCCCGAGCAGGATCGCCTTGGTGAAGGGGATCAGGATACTGAAGAGGAGAATGAGGCCGGCCACGAACGTGTTGCCGGACTGGTGCAGGCTTCGGACGGCTTCCACGATGCTCTGGGTCTGCCGGAAGACCTCCCGAGTGGTGTTCATCACCGTGATGGACGCGGTGATGGTGAGCACCGGACGCGACAGTCCGGGCAGCAACAGGCCGAGGGAGACCACGGTCAACAGGAAGGCCAGCAGGTTGCGTCGAGACATGGATGCAAATGTACCCGTCCCCGCATTCCCGAACAGGGAACGGTGGACAGTGAACGGTGTCGGCCGGTTAGCTTTCCCCCATGGCGCCTGCCTGGTCACCCGATGACGATCCGTTCGGCCTGGTGTTCGGATCACTGGGATTCGGCCTCACGCTGGGGCTCGCGCTGCAATCGCTGGTGGCGCTGGTGGTGCGCACCATGCAGCTCAGCAACCCGGTATCGCTGGGGCCGCCCGATCTCGCGTCCCCCCCGGCCCTGCTGCTCCTCTTTGGCACCCTCCTCGGCAGCTTGATCGCCGCGGCCGCCACGTGGAGCGCCCTGGCCCGGCTGCAGAATCCGTTTCGGCAGGGCATGCTGGCCATGGTCACCGCCTTCGGCTCGCTGGTGCTGGCGCTGGTGGCCATGCCGATCGATCGGTGGATCGGCCGTCCCGGACTGCTGGCGTTGGCCCTTCTCGCCGGCCTCACCAGTTTTCTCATCGGCCGTCGCCTAAGAACGGGGCGCGCATGAGCGAAATTCGGGTGGTGGACCTGGGCCGGCGACCGTACCAACCGGTCCTGGACCTGCAGCGGGCCCTGGTCCGGGCCCGACTGGAGGGGAGCCTTACCAGCGATCTGCTGCTGCTGGTGGAGCACCAGCCAGTCGTGACGCTGGGCCGCGGCACCCGCGAGAGCTCGCTGCCGATTTCCCGGCCCGCCCTGGAGGCCCGCGGATTCGACGTCGTGGAGGTGGAGCGCGGGGGCGATGTCACGGTCCACGCGCCCGGCCAGCTGGTCGGATACCCCATCATCGACCTGCAGTCGTACCGACCCGATCTGCATTGGTACCTGCGCCAGCTGGAAGAGGCGCTGATCCGGGCCCTGGGCGCGCTGGGAATCGAGGCGGGGCGCAACCCGGGGCTCACCGGCGTTTGGGTCGGGCCGCGGAAGATCGCGAGCATCGGGGTTCACGTGAAACGCTGGGTGACGCTGCACGGCTTCGCGCTCAACGTTATGACCGATCTCTCGGCCTTCGATGTGGTGGTGCCCTGCGGCATCAGCGGCGTGGTGATGACGAGCGTGGAGCGGGAGGCGGGCGGGCGGACGGACGGACTCTGGAGCGCGACTCGTGAGGCGGTGATCGCGGGATTCGGGGCCGCGTTCGACCGGAGCATGGTTTCGCGGAACCTCCAGGATTTGCCGGGCGTTCAGTCAGCGATTTAGCGATTCAGGCGATTCAGCGATTGCCACGACGGCACCAGAAATCGATCCAACCGCTAAAGCGCTCAATCGCTGAAGCGTTCAATGGAAATGTTTACGGACCTCCGCCCAACCCCACCCGATCGCATTCCGCCGGGCCAGATCGAGACCCGCAAATGGCCGGTGTTGCACTACAGTCGGGTCCCGATGGTCGATACCAGGATCTGGCGGTTCCGGATCTGGGGGGAGGTGGAGCATCCGCTGGAGCTGACCTGGGACGAGTTCCGGATGCAACCGCGGGAAGAGACCCTCTGTGACATCCACTGCGTAACCCGGTGGAGCCGACTCGACAATCGCTTCGGTGGGGTTCCGGTTTCAGCGCTGCTCCTGCGGGCCCGGCCTGGACCCGAGGCCCGGCACGCGCTGGTGCACGCCGAGCCCGATTACACCACAAACCTGGCGCTCACCGACCTGGACCGGCCCGGCAACCTGCTCGCCACGCACTTCGAGGGTGAACCGCTGACGCCGGAACACGGCGG
>DASWKS010000278.1:0-4983 GCA_036396495.1 Gemmatimonadales bacterium | reverse complement strand
ATAGCAAGCCGGCGTTGACGCTCTCAACCTCGCGATCCGGGGGAAGCTCGAGTTCATCCACCAGAGCCGTCTGGAAGCTGCGGCCGTGTTGCAGTGCTCCGCTGGTATCGCCGGCCGCTATCAGCGCCCGCATCAGGGCCGCCGCCACGCGGCCGTCATGGGGATCCAGCGCCGCTCGCTTTCTCCACCAGAGGACGCCGGCGCGCGCATTGTTCTGCTCCCGTGCCTGGACGGCCAGTCGTTCAAGAAGATCGGCGTAAACATGATTCAGAGCGGACCGCTGCTCATCGACCCAACGCTCGAACTCGGGAGCACCGGCGAGGTGGAAGCCATCAAGAAAGGGACCGCCGTACACCACCGCCGCCTGATCCAGGGCCCCGGACTGCCTGGCGGTGTCGAAGTCGGCGAGGTCGGATCCGACCCTGTCGCTGTTGAGCCGCAGATCCCAGGTCCCTACCACCATCGCTTCCTCTCCCATCACCTGCCGGAGGGCGTACACCGATTGGGCCAGGTTCTTCCGGGCTCGGTCCTCATCCGCGTCAGGCCAGAGCAGCGCAAGGATCTTGTCTCGCCCCAGGCCGCGGGGCCCGGCCATGGCCAGGAGCGCCAGCAACGCCAGCCGGCGCGGCTGGGCCGCGGCCCCTTCGAGCCGCACGCCGTCGCGAACCACGGCGAGCCCACCTAACACGTTGACGCGAAGCATGTTGAATCAGGTGATCGGGAGGTGAACCGGGGATGATCCCCAAGCCTATTGTAGCGGTGGTTCCGAGCCCCGGCAAACGACGAGGGCACCGACAAACGGCCTACAACTTGGGAGCAGTCACCATGAACCTCCGAACCCTGATGTTGCCAACCCTGATTCTGGCCGCGGCCTGTGAGCGGTCGCCCTCGTTCACCGAGCCTGAGGTTCTTGAAGTCAGCTCAGCCAAGGGAGGCGGAGGCAAGCCCAAATGGATCGCCTTCACGACCGATCGCACCGGCGTGCGGGAGATATGGCGGGTCAAGCCGGACGCCATCGGTCTGGAGCAGCTCACCTCGCTGGGTGAGAACACCCACCCGAGCTGGTCGCCGGACGGGAGGAAAATCGTGTTCACCAGCTACCGGGACGGCGGAGCCGGAGAGATCTACATCATGAACGCCGACGGCCTTAATCAGCGCCGCATCACCAACAATTCCTCGACGGATCTCCAGCCGGACTGGTCGCCTGATGGCAGCCGCATCGCCTTTTCCAGCGACGCTACCGGCTCGTTCGACATCCTTGGTATGAAGCCCGACGGCTCGTCGCTCGAGATCATCGCCCGGTTCGACGATGCCACCGAGAGCAATCCCCGGTGGTCACCCGACGGCAAGTTGCTCGCGTTTCTCAGCGACAGGAACACGCCCGGCACCTACAATGTGTGGGTCTACCATGCGATCGGCAGCTGGGTCAAGCAGATCACCTTCCCGGGCGTGCCGCCGCAGCCGCTGGCCTGGTCGCCCGACAGCAAACGGGTGCTGTTCCACTACGACGTGGGAGGGGGACAACAGAACATCTACGGCATCGATTGGGAAACGACCCAGTCGATCATCGTCATCAACAGCAACACCCTGTCGGCGCCCTTGCTCCCTGGCCTGGCATACAGCGGCACCGGCGACCGGCTGTTGTACATCGGCCTGGGCGTGGGGAACAGCTATCTCACCACGGCGAACCTCGACGGGACCGACCGGAAGATCCTCACTCAGTCGAGCAGCATGCACTCCTACCCGGTGTGGGCCCGCTGATGCTGCAGAGCGGCTCCGCCCGGGGTCAGGCTCTGAGCTGGACGGCTCGCTCAGTCGCGTGCCGTCCAGCTCTTGCTCTTGCGACAATGGCCTCGTTAGGCGGCGTGAGGCGGCTCTTTGCCGATAGTCATCCGCAGAGGACGCCGATGCCGGAGGTGACTACAACATATTCTTGCTCTTGTGAACAAGCTCGTGAGTCGGTATGGGCCTGTTTCAGGAGGGACAATCGGCGTAATCTGCGGCATCGGCGGATAACTTTCATGATCAAGCGCCCGAATCAAGCCTGCGCTCCGATTCTCGAGACGAGAATCATCCGCAGAGGACGCCGATGCCGCAGATGACCATGACATCATCATCAATCGTCGAGCGGTGCGACGGATCAGCGCGACGAGCGGCCCTCAAATTGGTTAGGTTGCGAGTCCGACCGATCCGTTGAGGTCCCGATGCGCAACGTGGTTTGGCTGCTTCTGTCGCTGGTTGCTTTGCCCCTGGCTGCGCAGCAGCCGGCGAATTCCCCGGAACTGCCGACCGTATCGCTCCCGCCCGAGCTCGATCGGGTGCTGCGCGAATACGAGCGCGAATGGGGTGCCCGCAACGCCGCCGGGCTGGCGGCCCTGTTTGCCGAGGACGGGTTCGTGATGCAGGGGAGTCGCCCGCCGGCCCGGGGCCGGGCTGCCATCATCCACGCCTACACCGGGGCGGGCGGACCGCTCTTTCTCAGGGCGCTCGCCTATAGCACCGAGGGCAACACCGGATGGATCATCGGCGGCTACAAAGGCCAGTCGAGCGGGACCGATGACGGCAAGTTCGTGCTTGCCCTCAAAAAGGGGATTGATGGCCGCTGGCTGATCGCCGCCGATATCGACAACTCCAATCGTCCGCCGCGGCGGCCCCCCGGACCGTAGCCGTTGACCGATCCCGGCGAGCTCCCCTGGGCCGGTGCCCGCGCCGTCGCCCGGGCGGTGGCCGCGCATGAGATCAGCGCGCTGGAGGTGGTCCAGGCTCATCTGGACCGCATCGCCGCCCTGGAGCCCGAGCTCGGCGCGCTGATTTCAAAGAACCCGCGGGCGCTCGACGAGGCCAGCCGGAGCCCGATCGGACCGCTCGCCGGGGTACCGATCACCGTCAAAGACCTGATCCTCACCCGCGGCATGCGCACCACCGCCGGGTCACGGACCTTCGGGGAAGGCTTGGCGCCGACCCGGGATGCGCCCCTCATTCGGCGACTTCGCCGGGCCGGCGCGGTGCTGCTCGGCAAGAACAACCTGCATGAGCTCGCCATGGGTGTGACGACCGTCAACGAGCACTTCGGCCCGTCGCACAATCCCTGGGACCGAGCCCGCGTGGCAGGCGGTTCCAGCGGCGGGTCCGCGGTGGCTGTGGCCGCGGGACTGGGGGCGGTGTCGATCGGGACCGACACCCGCGGCTCCATCCGGATACCCGCCGCCTGCTGTGGGGTCACCGGATTCAAACCCAGTTTCGGCGTGGTCGACACCACTGGCGTAGTGCCGCTGGCACCCACCCTCGATCACGTCGGCCCCATTGCCCGATCGGTGGAAGACGCGGCGTTGGTGCTGGGGGTGTTGTCGGGCTGGCCCCGCCGCGCCGCTCGCTGGCTGTACGCGGTCGATACTCCACCGGAACGCGGCTTCCGGGTAGGGCTCTGCGAGTGGTTTTTCCGCGACATCGATGGCGACGTGGAGGGACTGGTCCGGCAAGCGGCGGCGGTCTTCTCCGGCAACGGTTTCCCGCTGGAGCCGGTGGAGATCCCGGGATTGGGCGAGGCGCACCGGGCGTCCGGCACCATCACGTCGGCGGAAGCGTTGGCGTTTCACGCCGAGCGGCTGGCAAGCAATCCCGCGGGGATCGGCCCGCTGATACGAGCCCGGCTGGAGCAGGGTCGCGGCCTCACCGCGGTCGACTACGTACGGGCTGCTCAAGTCCGGGCCCTGGTCACCGCGGCCTTTCTGGAGGCTTTCAAACGAGTCGACCTGCTGCTGGCGCCGACCCTTCCCGCGCTGCCTCCCCCCATCGGCGAATCGGAGGTCCGCATCAACGGCACCCCGGCCGGCCTACTCGACGCCTTCACCCGGCTCAACTCGGTGGCCAACATGGCCGGGCTCCCCGCCCTCTCGCTACCCTGCGGCTACACCGGCGAGGGGCTGCCGGTGGGATTGCAGCTGATTGCCGCGCCCAATCGGGATGATCTGGTGCTGGCCTTGGGCGCGTGGTATCAGCGGGAAACGGATTGGCATCGGAGGTGGCCAGTCTCTGATTCAGCGATTTGACGATTCGCCGATGGGCCGTTCCTGCATGATGCCTACCAGATTCCCTTCCGAGTCCCGGAAGAAGCCGATCCACAGCTCGCTCTTCCCCAGCTTGGCCACCAGATGCGGCTCGCTCTCGAACCTGACCTGACGCTCCTGGAGCGCCTGGGCCGAGGCGTGGATGTCGGGCACCTCGTAGTACAGGACCGAGGTGTGATGATCCCGCTCGCCCCCTTCGGGCAGGGCGAGCATCAGCCGGACCCCGCCCACCTCGAAGAACGCCAGGCCGGGTGGCGCCTGAAACAGGAACGTGAGGCCGAGCACGTCCCGGTAGAAGGCGATGGCGCGCTCCAGATCGTGGGCGGCGATGGAGATCTGCCCGATGCGGGCGAGGGCGGGCGAGGACATGGGGCCTCCGTGGCGGGACGTGACGCAATTAGTTAGCTTAGCTAATGAAATGGTATCGCCCCGCCGCGCCCCCCGTCAAGACCCCGGCCCCCGCGAGGTCGCCGACCGGCTGCACTCCGCCGCGATTCACCTGCTCCGGCGGCTCCGCAGCAGCGACGAGGTGACCGGGCTCACCGCGCCCCAGCTGTCGGTGCTGTCGGTGCTGGTCTTTGGCCGCACCCTCACGCTCTCCCGCCTCGCCACCGTGGAACAGGTCCGGCCCCCCACCATGACCCGGCTGATCGCCGAGCTGGAACGACGGCGGCTGGTCTCCCGGGAAGCCGACCGGGAGGACCGCCGGAAGTCCTGGGTCCGCGCCACCGAGGCCGGCCGCCGGTTGCTGGTCGAGGGCCGGGCCCGGCGGGTGGCGCGGCTCGAGGCCGATCTCCGGGTGCTGCCCGCCGCCGAATTCGCGCGACTGGCACGGGTGCTGGAGACGCTGGAGCAGGTGGCCCGACCTCCCGCGCCGACCCGGAAAAGACCGAAGGGTGACCGGTAAGCCGTTCAC
>DASWKS010000277.1:0-5546 GCA_036396495.1 Gemmatimonadales bacterium | reverse complement strand
GAGCCCTACCGCATCGAAGGCAAGAAAACCCTCGGTCTGGAGATCGCCCTGCAACTGGGATGGCGGCTGCCCCACGCCGTCATTTATCCCACTGGAGGTGGCACCGGTCTCATCGGCATGTGGAAGGCCTTCCAGGAGCTCAAAGCGGCCGGCTGGGTCGAAGGCGATCTGCCCCGGATGTTCACGGTACAGTCGTCCGGTTGCGCCCCCATTGTCCGGGCGTTCGAAGCCGGCGACGACAGCGCCACCGCCTGGGCCGATCCCTGGACCGTGGCCAGCGGACTCCGGGTGCCGGGGCCGCTGGGCGACCGGATCATGCTGCGCACCCTGCGCGACAGCGAGGGCGGCGCGGTGGCCGTCGACGACGACAAGCTCTGCAGCGCGGCCAAGTACGCCACCGCCCTGGAGGGGATCGACTTCTGCCCCGAAGGCGGGGCCGCCATCGCCGCGGCGGCCGCCCTCAAATCACTGGGGCAGCTCGCCCCGGACCAGACGGTGGTGCTTTTCAACACCGGAGCCGGCTGGCTCTACCGATAGTCGGTCCGTCGTCCGTCGGTCGATTCGCGATTCGATCCGTCGCCTCCTCTCAAGGTGAGGACAGTCCGACCGACTGACCGCCGGACCGACTGACCGACTGACCGACTGACCGACCGACTGACCGACCGCCCGGATTGACTAGCGACCGGTGCCGGGCGCCTCTAGTTTTACAAGTCTATGTCCAGCCGCACTTTCGCCATCATCGACCCGGCCGCCGGCATCAGCGGGGACATGCTCCTGGGCGCGCTGCTCGAAGCCGGTGCGCCAAGGGACTGGCTGGTCGGCCTTCCACGGCGCCTGGGCATTCCGGACCTGAGCATCCGGATCGAGGACGTGGAACGGTGCGGTATCCGATGCGCTAAGGTCACCGTCTGTCTTCCCGGCGGCGAGGTGGAGGGGGCCGGGATCCCTCACAGCCCCATCCATGACCACGTTCAGCACTCCGACGCCAGCGAGAGCTCGTCCCATTCCCATCGCCACGTCGGCGACCTGATCGCCATGATCGAGCGCGCCGAGCTGTCCAGCTGGGTGCGGGAGCGGGCTATCCGGGCCTTCGAGCGCCTGGGAGAGGCTGAGGGCGCGGTGCACGGGCTCCCGGCCCACGACGTCCCCTTGCACGAGGTTGGGGCCTGGGACGCCCTGGTGGACATCGTGGGCGGTATTGAGGGGTTCGAGCAGCTGGGCATCACCCAGGTTTACACCCGTCCCGTGGCCCTGGGCGACGGCTGGGTTCGCTCGGCTCACGGACAGATCCCGGTCCCCGCTCCCGCGACTGCGCTCCTGCTGGAGGGCCTGGCTGTCGGTCCCAATGGGCCGGTACGGGGCGAAGCCACCACGCCGACCGGAGCTGCTCTTCTGGCGGTGCTGACCGAAGGAGCGCCACCGCCGCACTGGCGGCCGGTTCGCTCCGGGTGGGGGGCCGGCACCCGGAATCCGGCCGAGTATCCCAACGCGCTCAGGCTGATCCTGGCGGAGCGGGTGGCGGAATCGGCCCTGGTGAGCGTGCTCTCCATCGATCTGGACGATCTGAGTCCCGAGTACCTCGAGCCGCTGCGCGAGGCGATCAGCGCCGCGGGCGCTGTGGACGTACAATCATGGCCCACCCAGGCCAAGAAGGGCCGGATCGGGTTCCGGCTGGATATTGTCGTGCCTCGCGGGCTCGAGGCAGCCGTGGCCGATGCCTGTTTCCGGCACAGCACCACGGCGGGCGTTCGGTGGGTGGAGGCCGAGCGGCTGACCCTGCCTCGGCGCCAGCATGAAGTCAGAATTGAGGGCCAGCTCGTACGGGTCAAGGTGCTGGAGACGCCGGCCGGCATCAGGGTCAAGCCGGAGTACGATGACGTGACCCGCGTGGCTCAGCTCACCGGACGGGCCGCGCTCGATGTCGCGACCCAGGCCAGGAAGTTGGCGATCGAACTGCTAAGTACTGAGGACTGAGTACTGAGTACTGAGTGGAGATCCGAAGCAGAGGGCGCTGAGTACCACTCAGTCCTCAGTCCTCAGTCCTCAGTACTCAGTACTTGTTGGTGAGTAACGCCTACTTTTAAGGAGTGAAGATGAGACTGCAGCGCAAGGCGGCGGTGGGTCTGCTGCTGGTGACGTCGGCCGCGCCGCTGGCGGCGCAGCGAACGGATCGGCTCATGACCGATTCGGCGGGCAAGTTCCAGATCGCCTTCTGCAACCTCCGTATGGCCGGCAAGGTCGGTGACGGGCAGAAGGCCCTGAAAACCGGGATCGAGGAGAAGGACCGGACCAAGCGTCTAGCGGCCCTCGACAATGCCGAACGGATCCTGATAGAGCAGATCAACACCGGTCAGGGCCAGACCGCGGCCGCGTGGTACTACCTGGGTCGGACCTATCTGCTCAAGGGTGATGTCGCCGGGGCCGACAGCGCCCTCGCCAAGGCGGTGGAACTGCAGGCCGACTGCGAGATCGATGTCAACAGCTACCGCCAGAACGCCTGGGCGCTCCTCGCCAACGCCGGGATCGAGAAGTTGAAGGCCAACGACCAGGATTCGGCCCTGGTCCTGTTCCGCCAGGCGTCGACCATCTTCGCCCAGTTGCCCCACGTCTTCGAGAACATGGGCGTGATCTTCGCCAACGCCGGCCAGCAGGACAGCGCCGCCTTCTATTTCGGCAAGGCCGCCCAGGTGGCGGAAGCCGACACCTCGCTGGTGGAGAACCGCAACTCGGCGACCCTCAACCAGGCCATGACGCTGCAGCGGATGGAGAAGCACGCCGAGGCCATTCAGGTGCTGCAGAAGTACCTCGGCTGGAATCCCAAGGACACCGATGCCCGCAAGTCGCTGTCGTGGTCCTACCGGCAGTCGGGCCAGGTCGCCAAGGCCGATTCGCTGGACCAGGCCATGGTGAATGAGTTCGCCACCATGAACTACGACTCGCTGTCGACCGCCGATCTCATGGCGGTCGGCGTGAGCATGTTCAACGCCAAGAAGTACGAGGAGGCGGCCAAGGTCTTCGAGCGGCTCATGGCGCAGAACCCCTGGAGCCGTGACGCGGTGTACAACCTGGCCAACACCTACCTCGCGACCAAGCAGTGGGAAAAGCTGGCCGAGACCGGGAAGCGGCTGATCGAGATCGAGCCGCTGAGTGAGGATGCCTACCGGCTCACCAGCCAGGCGCTCCGGGAGCTCAAACAGCAGGACCTGCTGCTCAAGGTCGCGGAGACGTTCGTGGCCTTGCCGGTCGGCATCGATGTCACCGCGTTCAGCATGGGACAACAAACGTCCCGACTGCAGGCCACCGCCACCGGCCGCAAGGCCTCCGACGCGGCGGGGAAGGACCTCAAGCCGGTTCCGGTGCAGGTGACGGTGGAGTTCCTGGATGAGAAGGGCCAGGTGCTGGGAACCCAGGACGTGAGCATCCCGGCCCTGGAAGCGGGTGCGACCCACGAGGTGAAGGCGGAAGTGCGCAGCCCGGGAGTGGCGGCCTGGCGGTATAAGCGGAAATAGGTCGGAAGGGTTGGAAGCGTCAGAAAGGTCGGAAGCGTTTCACGACCTTTCCGACCTGCTTGACATGCCCACGCAGCGCTAGTGAAGTTCCGGGCACTGCGGGCGTAATTCAGTTGGTAGAATGCCAGCTTCCCAAGCTGGACGTCGCCGGTTCGAGTCCGGTCGCCCGCTCTCGAGCCCTTGCCCCAAACAACAGACGGCCACCCGATCCGGTGGCCGTCTGACTTAAGGCGACGTGATCGTGAACCGGATCAGTACGCCCTCGATGAACTCCGCGCTAATGCGCCGGTCGCGGGTGCGATACACTGAAGTGCTCACCGTGAGCGTCCCCTCCTGACGCTGGGAGATTGCCTCGGGCCGGCCCAGCAGCGCGTCTACCTCCTCGACAGTCAGTCCCTTCCGCAATTCACCCGGCGACGACTCGGCCGGGTCCGGCCCCGGGCGCTCGGCGAGCACCGGGGAGAAATCCACGTATTCCGCCAGCGCCTCCATGATGCCGTCGGGAGTAAGGACTTCCAGGGGCACCGAGGGCCGGTACCGGAGATTGAACCGCGATCCGCCTTCGGCCCTGCGCTGGCGGATATTCGCCTCCTTGGCCTGCTGGGCCTGGGCTGCTTCGGCCTGGTTGCGGGCGTCTTCTCGCTGCCGCTCCTTCCGAAGCTCGTCGAGCTCTTCCCGGAGCCGGTGCCGCCGGGCCGAATCCGAGGTCCGCTCGATCTCCTTCTCGAGATTCTTTTCCCGCTCGGTTTTCTCGGCCAGCGGGACGGAGATATCGCTGTCGTCGTCACCGAACGTCCCGTACCCTCCGCCGCCGAGCTGGAACTCGACCAGGTCCTTCTTGACCTTCACCTTGGTTACCAGCACCTCCTCGCCCGGCCTGATCGAGGTCCCGAATCGCTTGAGACGGGTGGCGTGCCGGGGGAAATCGACCGGTTGCGAGGTTCCTGGATAGACGTCGACTCCGTTCTCCGTGCCCGGCATCTCAATCCGGACCACAACTCGCTTCCCTTCGAAAAAGACTCGGAGGTGCTCCTCGGATTGCGCCGCCGCCGGCGCGGCGGTCGCGATCAGCAACAGCAGAGCAGGGGTGACGCGCATGCGCGACTCCGGTAGCGATTTCAAGCCTGACATGGCAAGGCACAACGGTTGGAATGGGTAATCGGAATCAAGCGCCCCCGGGCCGTCCCTGAAAGGCCCCCGACGACGCAGGTGAGTATTTTCGACCCTATGGTGCGACAAACCGTAGGAGCCGTCAGGACCTGGCTGTTGACCGGGTGCCTGCTCGTTGCCGCCATGGTAACCATTGGCGGGATAACCCGGCTGACCGGCTCGGGGCTCTCGATCACCGAGTGGGATGTGGTGGTGGGCACGCTGCCGCCTCTCTCCGAGACCGCCTGGCAGGACCTCTTCGCCAAGTATCAGGCGACCCCCCAGTACCACCTGGTGAACGCCCATTTCGGACTCACTGAGTTCAAGCGGATCTTCTGGTGGGAGTACGTCCACCGCCTGTTGGGTCGGGCGATCGGCCTGGTTTTTCTGATCCCGTTCCTCTACTTCCTGCTCAAGGACTACTTCGACCGGTCACTCTGGAACCGGGTGCTGCTGATCCTCGGCCTGGGCGCCTTCCAGGGTCTGCTCGGGTGGTTGATGGTCGCGAGCGGGCTGGTGGACCGACCCGCCGTGAGTCATTACCGGCTGGCGGCCCACCTGCTCACGGCCCTGCTGACGTTCGGAGTGACGCTTTGGGTGGCACTGGGACTGACGGGCGGACGGACCGACGGACCGACGGACCGACGGACCGACCGCCTTACGACCGGGCTTCGAATGGCGGTCCGCGGCTTCGCGTTGTTGCTGGGGCTGCAACTCCTATACGGCGCCTTCGTCGCAGGACTCCGGGCCGGGGGGATGTTCAACACCTTTCCCTTGATGGGCGGCGCGCTGGTCCCGGCGGGACTGGGGGTCCTTTCACCCGGGTGGAGAAACTTCACCGAGAATCCGGTCGCGGTGCAATTCATTCACCGGCTGCTCGGAATCGCT
>DASWKS010000276.1:0-4569 GCA_036396495.1 Gemmatimonadales bacterium | reverse complement strand
GAGTTTCGCCGGACCGCCGACGAAGGCGGGGCGGATTCGCTGGCCGCCGATGCACTGCTCCGGGCCGGTGACGCGTACGCGGAGCTGTGGCGCCGCCCCGAGCTCGATCCCACCTATGGCGAGACGGCACTCCAGACCTATCGCGAGGTGCAGCAGCGCTACGATGGCTCGCTGGCGGCGAGCCGTGCGACCACCCGGATCCAGCAGCTGCAGGAACTGTTCGCCGCGAAGGAGTACCGGACGGCGTTGTTCTATTACCGCCTCAAGGCCTACGATTCCGCGATCTTGTCCTTGCGGAACGTGATCGCGACCTATCCCCGCACTCAGGTCGTCCCGGACGCGCTGGTCAAGCTGGTCGAATCCTACCGCAAGGTGCTCTACCAAGAGGATCTGCGGGAGACCTGCCAGTATATCGCCCGGTTCTTCCCGGACACCTCGCCTCGGGTAACCAGCCTCTGCCCGGAGACACCCGCCGGAGCCTTTTGACGTGCGGATCGGTCTGCTGGGCGGGTCGTTCGATCCGGTTCACCACGGTCATCTGCTGGCGGCGCGGGCGCTGCGCGAGACCCTGGAGCTCGACCAGGTGCGCCTGATCCCGGCGGCGCAACAGCCGTTCAAAACCGCCGGACATGGGGCGAGCCCCGCGCACCGGGCCGCGATGGTGGAGCTGGCCGTGACGGGAGAAGAAGGTCTGGCGCTCGACCGGTCGGAGGTGGACCGGCCCGGGCCGTCGTACACGGTCGATACGCTGGAGGGGTTCCGGGCCCGCTGGCCCGATGCCCGGCTGACCCTGCTGTTAGGCGCCGATACGGCGGCCGAGTTTCCGTCCTGGCGCGAGCCCGACCGGATCCGGTCGCTGGCCGAGGTCGTGATCTTCCGCCGGGACGGCCCGGCCGCGCCGGCGGGGCACCAGGCGGTGGTCGGGATTCCCCGGGTGGACATCTCCGCGACCGAGATCCGGGCTCGGGTGCGCGCCGGGCGGTCGATCCGGTTTCTGGTGCCCGAGCCGGTGGCGGACTACATCGCCGAGCACGGGTTGTACCGTTGAACAAGTACTGAGTACTGAGGACCAAGTACCGAGCGAATCCTGAGGACTGAGAGTGAACGACGCATGATGAAGCAGCTGTTGTCGGCGTTGATCGGTTCCCGCCACGTTCGGGAGATGAAGAAGCTCCAGCCGATCGTGGAGGAGATCCATCGCCACGAGGCACGGCTGAAGGACCTGCCCGACGACGAGATCCGGACCCAGACGGCCCGGTTCCGGGAACGGATCCGGGAATTGGTGGGGCCGGCCAAGGACGAGCTGGAGCAGGTGCGGAGCGCCAAGCACGGGTGCGCCGATCCGGCGGAACGGGAGCGGCTGGAGGACCGGTTCCACCAGCTGGAGCGCGACTACAAGAAGGCCATGGCGGACGCACTGGACCAGCTCCTGCCGGAGGCCTTTGCCACGGTGCGGGAGGCGTCCCGCCGGCTGCTCGGCAGCACGGTGATGGTAACCGGGCATGAGCTCGGCTGGGACATGGTGCCCTACGACGTCCAGCTGCTGGGCGGCATCGTGCTGCACCGGGGACGCATCGCGGAAATGGCCACCGGTGAAGGCAAGACCCTGGTCGCGACCCTGCCGCTCTACCTCAACGCCCTGCCGGGCCACGGGGCTCACCTGGTCACGGTCAACAACTACCTGGCCCGGCGTGACTCGCAGTGGATGGGCCACTTGTTCATCTGGTTGGGCCTGACGGTCGGATGCATCGACGATACCGAGCCCAGCTCGCCCCAGCGCCGGGCCGCTTATCTGGCCGACATCACCTACGGGACCAATAACGAATTCGGCTTCGACTACCTGCGCGACAACATGGTGTTTGCGCTGGAGCAGCGGGTGCAGCGGGACCACTGGTACGCCATCGTGGACGAGGTGGACTCGATCCTGGTGGACGAGGCCCGGACCCCGCTCATCATCTCCGGCCCGGTGGGCCATGCCGAAGACGACAAGTACGCCCAGTTCAACCGCCAGGTGTCGGAGCTGGTGCGGAAGCAGACCAGCGTGGTGAATACCCTCATCGGCGATGCCGAACGGATGCAGCAGGACAGCAAGCTGCCCGAGGAAGCAGCGGTCAAGCTGTTTCAGGCTCAGCTGGGGATGCCCAAGAACAAGCGGCTGCTCAAGCTCCTCAACGAGCCGGGCGTCAAGGTGGCGGTCCAGAAGATGGAGCTGTCGTACATCGGGGACCGCAAGCTCCCCACCAAGCAGCAGCAGCACCGCGATCTGGAAGAGGCGCTCTACTTCGTGCTGGACGAGAAGGGGCACTCGGTCCATCTCACCGACCAGGGCCATCACGCGCTGTCGCCGGACGATCCGGATCTGTTCGTGGTGCCGGACATCTCCGAAGTGATCCACCGGATCGAAAAGGACCCCGAGCTCTCGCCGGCGGACCGGCTGGCGCGGCGCCGGGAGGTCGAGGGCGAGTACGCGGCCAAGAGCGAGAAGCTCCACATCATCCACAAGCTGCTGCAGGCCCATGCCCTCTACGAAAAGGACGTGGAGTACCTGGTGCAGGACAACCAGGTCCTGATCGTGGACGAGTACACCGGGCGGGTCCTGCCGGGACGGCGCTGGGCCGACGGACTGCACCAGGCGGTGGAGGCCAAGGAAGGCGTGACGGTGAAGGGCGAGACCCAGACCCTCGCCACCATCACGATCCAGAACTACTTCCGCATGTTCGACAAGCTGGCCGGCATGACCGGCACCGCGGAGACCGAAGAACAGGAGTTCTACTCCATCTATGGTCTCGAGGTGAACGTCATTCCCACCAACAAACCGGTCCGCCGGGCCGACCGCCCCGACCGGATCTACCGGACCCGGCGGGAGAAATACAACGCGGTGGTGGATGAGGTGGAACGGCTCCACAACGTGGGATTACCGGTGCTGATCGGCACCACCTCGGTGGATGTGTCGGAAACCCTGTCCAAGATGCTGCGGCGCAGCGGGCTCAAGCACGAGGTGTTGAACGCCAAGTATCACCAGCGCGAGGCGGAAATCGTGGCCGGGGCCGGGCAGAGCGGCGCGGTGACCATCGCGACCAACATGGCCGGGCGTGGCACCGACATCAAACTCGGCCCCGGCGTCACCGAGACCCGGCACTGGAAGGAGAAGGACGGTGACAAGGAGCGCGAGGTCGAGGAACTGGGGGGCCTCCACATCGTCGGCACCGAGCGGCACGAGTCGCGCCGGATCGACCGGCAGCTGAGGGGCCGGTCCGGTCGTCAGGGCGATCCCGGGGCCACCCTCTTTTTCCTGTCGCTGGAAGACGACCTGATGCGGCTGTTCGGCACCGACCGCATCGCCCGGTATATGGAGAAGAGCGGCGCCGAGGAAGGCGAGGTCATTACCGGCAAGCTGGTGACCGCGGCGATCGAGTCGGCCCAGAAGCGGGTCGAGCTGCAGAACTTCCAGCAGCGGAAACGGCTGCTGGAATACGACGACGTGATGAACCAGCAGCGGGAAGTGGTCTATTCGCTGCGGCTGTTTGCGCTGGAACGGGGCGAGGAGATCAAGGCCGAAGCACGGCGCATGATCGCGGCCGCGCTGCAGCACCTGGTGGAAAAGCAGCTCGAAGGCGTCGAGCGCTCCGAGGATTGGGACCGGGCCGCGTTGCACGCGGCCCTGCAGCTCACCTTCCTGCTGATCTGTGATCCGGTGCTGGACCCGGCCGCGACTCCGGATCAGGCCTCCCTGACCCGGCGGGTGCTGGAGGAGGGCGAGGCGGCCTTCACCCGGAAGGAACTGTACCTGCGCGATTTCGGGGGCACCATCGGGATCTCGGACGTGGACGTCCAGGTGCTGTCGCAGGTGATGTTGTCGACCCTGGACGAGAAGTGGAAGGACCACCTCTACGATCTGGACCAGCTCCGCAACGCCATCCAGTACCGGGCCTACGGCCAGAAGGACCCGCTGGTCGAGTACAAGAAGGAGGCCTTCGAGATGTTCGAAGACCTCATGCGGGACATGCAGGCCACCTTCAGCGAACGCTACCTCAAGGTGCAGGTGACGGCCGAGCCGCCCCGTCCGATGCCGCCGCCGCGGACCCAGACCTCGGCGCCGACCGCCGGCGCCGACGACCTGTTTACCGGACCGATGAGCCCGTCCCCCACGGCTCCGGCCCGGCCCAGCACCGTGTCCACTTCCCTGGGTCGGATGCCGACTGGACCTGGATCGGTGCCGGTCGTCGGGAGGAACGATCCCTGTCCCTGCGGGTCAGGGAAGAAGTATAAGAAATGCCATGGCCCGGGGATGTAGGAAGGGGGGGGTGTGAGGGGGGAATCAATGCGGAGTGCCGAATGCGGAATGCCCAATGCAGAGGGTGACCCCCTGTGCCATGGGCATTGGGCACTCGGCATTCTGCAGTGACTCCCCCCCTCTCCCGTCGCATTTTCCGGTTTCCTCTCGCCGCGTCGTGGTTGGATCGACGGCGGCTCGTCCCGCACATTGGAGGCGATGCCTTCCACCCTCCGGGAAACCCGTTGTGCCGCGGATCTGCCCAGAGAGCGGCTCTGGTCGGTGGGACCGGCCGT
>DASWKS010000275.1:0-2782 GCA_036396495.1 Gemmatimonadales bacterium | reverse complement strand
GCAACGTTTGCCATCCAGAAACCTGCAGGGACCCGATGTGTCTTTCAGGTGAAAGTACCCATCGGTCTTGCGGCAGTGACGGCGGGTGAACTGCAGCGTAGTGAGCCGCAGGTGTTTCGCCAGCCGACGGCGATCCTCCAGGGTCAGGTAGACGTAGCCATACGCGTCCCGGGAGACACAGCAGCGGCCGGTCTCCTGGCATTCGAACCGGACCCCATCGGCCCACCAGGGCGGCCGGCCGGCCGCACGGAGGGCTCTGCGACTCACGAGACCGTCCCCTCGCCGCGGGCGGCATCCGCGATCATGCCGACGGCCTCCTCGAATACGCTTTCGAACCGGGCGATGGGTTCAGCCGTGTCGTCCAGCATCGCGGTGGACAGGACGTACATCTGACGGGACGCGCTGAAGATCCCGCGCAGCAGCAGCGCCAGGTGGAGGGCCCGAATGATTCGCCGGTCGGCGCCGGCACTCTGGTGCGCGTTTCGGACCGGGCCCCGAACCGGGTGGAACCCGATCAGCGAGCCCAGGCCGGTCAGGCTCGCCGGCAGTCCCGCCCGGTCGCATGCCGCCTGCAATCGCCCTCTGAGCTCGTCGCCCGCCTGGTTCAGCTGCTGCACCACTGGAGGGGGATAGAGATCCAGGGTCGCGATCCCGGCGGCCATCGCGAGCGCGTTGCCATTGTAGGTGCCGGAGTGGGCGATGGTTCCGGGACCGGTCGGGTCGTAGACCGCCATCACGTCGGCCCGGCCCCCGAACGCGCCGGCCGGGAGGCCGCCTCCAATGATCTTGCCGAAGCAGGTCAGGTCGGGAGTAATCCCGTAGCGCTGCTGCGCTCCACCCCAGTCGAGTCGCAGGGTCGCGACCTCGTCGCAGATGAGCAGGGCTCCAATGTCGCCGGTGACCTGCCGGAGGCCGTGGAGAAACTCAGGTTCCGCCGGGATGATCCCCGCGGCGACCATCACCGGTTCCACGATCACCGCGGCGACCTCGGCACGGTGTCGCTCCAGCGCGAGCCGGGCCTGATCGAGATCGTTGAACGGGATGGCGATCACCTCCCCCACCGCCCCCGGCGACAACCCCAAGCCATCCGACTCGCCGTAACGACCCGACAACGCCACCTGCACCGGATCATACGACCCGTGATAACCGCCTTCCATCTTGACGATGAGCGCGCGGCCGGTGTACGCCCGCGCCGCACGGATCGCGAACATCGCGGCTTCGGTGCCCGAATTGCAGAACCGGACTCGCTCGACCGAAGGCACTCTGGTCGTGAGTCGTTCCGCCAGCACGGTCATGAGCGCCGTGGGTGAACCGTGGGCCGAGCCCCGCCGGAGCTGATCCTGGATGGCGGCGTTGACCCGCGCGGGGGCATGGCCATGAATCAGCGAGGTGAAATTGCCCAGGAAGTCGAAGTACTCGTTGCCGTCTTCATCTCCCAGTCGGCAGCCATCACCCCAGGCCATCACCAGCGGATACGGTGGATGGAAGGTCCCGGTCCGGGTGTCACCACCGGGCATGACCTGCGAAGCCCGCGCGTGCAGCTCCCGGGATCGACGGGTCTTCCCGCGATACTGGGTCAGCAGTTCCAGTTCCAGTTCGGCGAGCGTCGCGGTGGCTGGCATGAGGGCTCCTTGCCGTGTCGAAGATACTCGCAATGGAGTAGTCGAAGGGGGTCGAAGGCAGTGGAAGACGGTCGAAGCGGGTACGCCTCATCAACCCTCCTCGACCCCCTTCGACCCCCTTCGACTGCCTTCGACCACTTCCCGAAGCACCGCTTCCCAGCGGTCCACGACGGCATCCCAGGTGAATCGGGCCAGCGTCTTCCGATACCCCCGTTCGCCCAGCATCCCGGCGCGGCCCGGATCGCCGAGCAATTCGAGCAGGCAGCGGGCCAGGTCCGCCGGGTCCATAGGCCGGGCCAGAAGACCGTCCTGGCCGTCTTCGATGACACATTCGGTCGAAGGAATCCTGACTCCCACCACCGGTTTGCGGCACATCCAGGCTTCGAGAAACACCAGGCCGAAGGATTCCTCGACCGAAGGGAGGGCCACCACATCACAGGCGTCGATGATCGAGGGACCGTCCCGGTCGGCGAAGTCCGATAGATCGACCAGCTGAGGGCGGTGTTCGGCGGGCAGCGACTCCAGCGCCGCGCTGACCTCCCGGGACCGATGAGCCCGTGGGCCGCCCAGCAACAACCTGACTTCCGGTCGCGCCTGCCAGACCAGCCGCATTGCCTCGAGGAGCGTGAGAACACCCTTGAGCGGGTCCTGTCGTCCGATGAAGCCGACGACGGGACCATCGCCCAAGTTGTGGAGTCTTCGCACCGCTCCGCCGTCGCGTCGGACAAACGGCGCCGGGTCCACCCCGGCACCGGTGACTTCGACCCGGCCCCGGCAGCGGGCCTGTACGAATTGCTGCTCGGCATCGGTCAGGGTCAGCACCGCGTCGCAGGCCGCCAGCATCTCGTGATAGAGGAGTTGCTCCGCCCAGGGACGCGCGATGTGAAAAATGGGAAAACCGACCAGCCGGAAGCGACGCAGCCGGCGCGCCAGGTGCACCCCATAGGCCGTGGGCCAGATCCAGTTGGCCGAGACGATGACATCCTGGGAGGACGTCAGCAGCGCCGGGAGAACGCCGAGCGGGCTCGGACGACGCCCCATCATGGCGATACCTTCGCCGAACACCGCCTGCATGCCCCGCCACCCTCCGCGTAACCCGGTTACCCATCGCACCCCTCTCCTCACCGCGTTGTCAGGGGAGACTCGTCTAACCCGGACCC
>DASWKS010000274.1:0-3705 GCA_036396495.1 Gemmatimonadales bacterium | reverse complement strand
CCCATCGGGCGTGAGAGGCCGCATGCCGACCCACTCGATCCCGTCATCGGGTGCAACCGGAGTCCGCAGGTAGCGCGCGATGCCCTTCCGCATCCCGACCACCCGCCGGCGATCGAGGACGGTGTTGATGCCCGACAGCTCCATGGTCCCGGCAAACCGGACGGCGCCCTGAAACGGAGAACAACCCACCCGGGCCTCCCCCAGATACAACGGCCGGGTGATCGGCGGCGCGTTCCCATCGAGGGTGATGCTGTAGCCCTTGCCCGCCTGAACCGGCAACCGGATCCCGAAGCGCTCGGCCAGTCGGCCGGACCAGGCGCCCGCCGTGATCAGGATCTCATCGCCCGCGATGGGACCGGCAGACGTCTCGAGCAGAGCGGACCGGCCCGATCGACCAGCCGGGCCCAGGACCGCGACCCCGGTCTGGATGGGAACCTGCAGGGAGCCCAGGCCGGCCAGGTAGGCGGCGGTCAGCGTCTCCGGCCGAACGTGGTACTCATTGGGGACGAGGAAGCCGCTGTTCACCTCGTCGGAGAGGACCGGCTCCAGCTCCCGCAGGGCGCTCCCGTCGAGCGGCCGCGGGTCCTCGTAGCCAAAGGACCGATAATGCTCGAAGTCGGCCAGCGTGGCCCGCATGTGGCCGGGGTCGAGAAACACGAACAGCAGCCCGTTGCGATGCAACTCGAACGAGAGGCCATCGCGCTCCAGCTGGTCGAACTGGCTCAGGGTTCGCCGGTTGAGATTGGCCACGGCGTCCAGTCCCCGACGAAAGTCCCGCCGGTTGCAGCAACGCCAGAAGCGCCACAGCCATCGGGCGAGACCGGGCGCGGCCCGGGGAGCGATGTAGAGCGGGCTGTCCCGCCGGAGTATGTACTGGAGCGAGGTCCGGGTCAGTCCGGGCCCGGGAAGCGGCCCGGAGAGCGAGGGGACGATCCATCCGGCATTGCCGCTGGAGCAGGCCGCTCCCGGTTGGGCCTGATCGATCACCAGCACCTCCCGCCCGCGCTTCCGGAGCGCGTAGGCACACGCCAAACCGATGATGCCGGCCCCGACGACGATGGTCCGGGTCATTGCGCCGGTCCGTTGGGAGACGCACTTTGGGCCGACCTATCGACCGGCCTGGCGATGCGACAGACGGCCCCGCGACCGATCCTCCTCATCCTGCTCCTCGCTCTGGTGAGCCTGGTCGGCTACACCCTCCGCAGCAACATCTCCATCGCCCAGGAGTATCTGGCCCCCGAGCTGGGTCTCACCATGAACGACATGGGCACCATCACCGCGTGGGGGTTCCAGCTCGCCTACGCCGTCTTCCAGATTCCCGCCGGGTTTCTGGGCGACCGCTACGGGGCCCGCCTGGTACTCGGACTCGCCATCGTGACCTGGGTCATCGCCACGCTCGGCTCGGCTCTGGTCAGCGGCGCGGGCGCGGCGTTCGCCACCCTGTTCGGGGTCCGGTTCCTGTTAGGCGTGGGTCAGGCCGCCACCTATCCCGTCGGGGCCATGGCGATTGCCCAGGCCATCCCACCCCAGCGTCGCGCCACCGCCAACGCCTTCTTCATTTCCGCGGCGCTGCTGGGGGCCGCCCTGGCCCCCCTGACCCTGGCGCCGCTCATGGTGTCGTTCGGCTGGCGGGCGGTCTTCCTCGCCAGCGCGGGCTTGGGCCTGCTCACCGCCCTGCTCTGGTTCCTGCTGGCCCCCTCCCCACCGAGCCACCCCGAGACCGGCCCCGGTGAGCGCCCGTCATTGGGGGCTCAGCTGCGCGCGTCCCTGGCGCTGCTCAAGGACCAGAACCTGCTGCTGCTTTCCACCGGGTACCTGTTGCACGCGGCCGCGTTCTTCGTTTTCATCTTCTGGTTCTTCCGGTACCTGACCGAAGGACGCGGATTCAGCGTGCTGGCCAGCGGCTTCTGGGGCAGCGTCCCGGCCCTCACCGCCTTCCTCCTCGCCCCGTTAGGCGGATTGCTGGCGGACCGGTTGAGTCGCGGCCCGGCCGGCGTCCGGGCCCGGCTCCGGGTCGCGATCGGTGCCCTGCTCGCCGCCGCCCTGCTGGTGATGCTCGGCGCCAATCTGGCGGCGCCCGTGCCCGCCATCGCCGCGCTGGCCCTGTCGGTGGCTTGCTTCAACGCCACCGAGGGGCCGGTCTGGGCGACCGCCACCGCGCTGGGGTCGGCCAGTCCCGGCGCGGCCGGCGGGATCCTCAATTTCATGGGCAACGTGGGCGGCATCATCTCGATCTGGGCGGTGCCCCGGATGAAAGACGCCTGGGGCTGGACCACGATGCTCGGTATCTGGGCCGGCGTCGCCGTCGTGGCCGCGCTGCTCTGGTCCCTGGTACGAACCGAACCCACCCGCCTACAGCCCCACGTTGGGGAGCCCGTTTCTTCCGCGTAACTCGCGCACCAGCAGATAGACTTCTTCCGGCAGAATGCGCAGCCGGTTGGAACGCACGAACTCCTGGATGTTAGGCCGGGTCAGCTTCAGGCTCAGCATGTCCTCCATGCCGGCCCGGAACCCGGCCGGGTCCCAGATCCGCTTGCTCCCGGCCGCCGGTGAATACTCCTCCCCCTGTCGGGCCAGGGTGTCGATCATGGCCGGTGTCAGTGGGCTGGTGATCGCCAGCAGCCCCTTGAGCTGCTCCGCCATTGTGAGTCCGATCACATAGGACGTCTTCCAGGCCCACGTCTGCCGGGGAACCGCGCGCAGCGTCCCGGCCTTCTCCCGCGTGATCCAGGAGGAAATGAAATCCTCAATCAACCAGTACGCCGGTCGCCAGGTCGCGTCGCCCCAGAGCACCATGTCCCAGGCATTGGTGGCCACGGCGACGGCAAAGTCCTGTTCCGGGTAGGCCCGAAAATCGTTGTGCCAGCCGAACATGTGGGCACCGCCGTGGCCGAACCAGGAATCCGGCTTGCCCTGGTTGCCGAGCATCCAGATGAGCCCTACCTGGCGCGCGTCGCGCGTACTCTGGGGCGTGAGCATCGCCTGCACCGTCTCCGGCTTGAGCAGCTGATAGCCGTTGTAGGAACCCCGGTTGAGGTACGCCAGCAGCAACTTGATGTGGTCGCCCGGCGTGGTCACCACCGTCCCGGCCGGATGGTCCGCGAAATAAATGGTCGGGGTAGGAATGCGTACCGTGCCCAGGAGCGCATACCCGGTAGACATCCGGGCGAAGATCTCGGGCCGCACGTGCCTGGCGTCCTGCACCGGCGGATACTGGCTCGATGTCATGCCCAGCGGGTCCATGACGTGCTTCTGGACGTACTCCGAGAAGCTCAGGCCCTCGGGATTGGTCACCTCGACCAGATACCCCAGCGTCGCCAAACCGAAGTTCGAGTAGATGAACTTCTCGCCCACCTTGGCGCCCCAGCGGGGAACCGTACCGGCATAGCTCCCGAACGTGCTCTGGCCGTAGCCCTCCCTGACATGTTCCTGCAACGGCCTGGGCGGCAGGAAATCGGAGCCGGCGTCGTTTCCAGCCAGGCCGCTCTGGTGGGTCAGGAGATCGTGCACGGTGATCTCGCGCTCGCCCAGCGGATTGACCGCCTTGAAGCCCTTGAGGTACTGGTTGATCGGGTCATGCAGCGAGAGCACCCCGCGCTCCACCAGCTGCATGACCGCGGTGCCAGTGTAGGTCTTGCCCATCGACCCCGAGTGCATCACCGTGGCGGGCGTCATCGGGGTCTTCCTGGCTACGTCGGCGTAGCC
>DASWKS010000273.1:0-2296 GCA_036396495.1 Gemmatimonadales bacterium | reverse complement strand
GTCTCCGCCTGCTCCGGCGAGACCAGCATGGAGATCACGGGCACCGACACCGGCCGTCCCTGGGGATCGGTCTGGATGCTCTGTCCCGCGGCGATGATGTGGATGTTCTGGAGAATGATTCGGGTCGTGGGCTCGTCGGCCGGCGCGCCCTCGGCCGTGGTCAGCATGACGTCCACCCGGGTGCCCGGCAAGGTGAACCCGGAGACCCCGATGACGTCGTCCACCCGGATGCTGAGCGCGCGCATGCCTTCCGCCACCAGGGTATGCAACCCGCTCCCGACTTCCCGGGGGGCGAGCTTGCTCTCCATGATCGGCTCGTTCACCCGCAGCGGGGCGATCAGCCCTCGCCCGAGCGCCCCTTCCGGCACCGTCACCATGCCCGGTGGAAGCGCATCCCCCGGCCAGCTGATGCTCTTGAGGTCTCGCTCCTGCAGCAGGGTGCCGACCGGGAGGTCCCGGGCGGCGACCACGGCTCCCGTGGACGCCGGCCCGGTCGAAAGCAGGGGCCGGCTCTGCTTCCGCAGATAGCTGAGAGCGAGCCAGCCCGCCGCGAGCCCGCTTGCGAGCGCGAAGAAAAACAAGACGAGAGATCGGGTGCGGATCGCCATCGGCTACTCGTTCCTCATTCGCGCGATGGTGATCATGTTGATGACCCCGTTGGTGGACGGCGAGACGATCCTCATGAGCGGCCCCAAGAGCCCGAACTGGTATGCCGCCTTGATACGGCACGCCGTGACGTTGCCCGACCCGGTGTGGAAGCCGTCGGGAAAGGTGATTGCCACGAGGGTCGGATCGAATCCGGCCGAGGCGATCCGATTCTGGATCGCGCTATCCACCGTGGCCTGCGTCACCGCCGGGTCGGCGATCACCGCCAAGCGGCAGCCCTCCCGGGAGGCATCGGTGATGACCTGGTGCAGGTTCCAGGCACGGGCCATCTCGATCAGGCCGACCACCATGAGCATCAGGATCGGCAGCACCAGGGCGAACTCCACCAGGGCCTGCCCCCTGCGATTGCGGATGTGAAAGCGTTTCTTCACAGGGCACCCCCGAAGAACCACCAGAAGACCGAGCCGGCTGAGATGGCCAGCCCGTAAGGCACTTCCCCGACCGCCTTGGAGACCGAGACCGGGGCCGGCTGGCCGCGGCCGAAGCCCACCATCCGGACCAGGATCCGGCCGGTCCCCAGCAGGGCCGGTACGATGACTCCCTTCCTGATGGCGAACACCAGCGCGACCACGCCCCCAAGCGCCCCGCTCACCAGTAAGGCTCCCGGGAGCCGGGCCATGCCCATGAGCGCGCCGAACGCCATCAACAGCTTCGCGTCTCCGCCGCCCAGGATCCCGAGCGCGAAGCAGACCATCCCGATAGCAAGGCCGATGCCCGCGCCTCCCAGGGCCTGGAGGAACGCGGCCCCGCCCCCAAGTGCAGCCAACAGCAGTCCGAGCAGTGTTCCCGTGATGGTAATGGAGTTGGGGATCCTCCGCTGGCGCAGGTCGGTAACCGCGGCGGCAACGGCGACAAAGAGGAGTACGGCCGTGCTAAGGCCGCCCCCGAGGGAGTCGGGCACAGCTTCACCTGCCTGACTATAGCTATGCTAGAGAGTCACGAGGCGCACCGGGAAGCCCGGCGCGCCCGTGACCGCTCCAGCTTGTGAGACCCTGTAACTGAGGCGTCAGGACGCCATCTGGTTGCCCGGCGCGTTGTTCAGCTCGTTTCCTGCCCGCAGGAACACGAAACCGATACGGTTCCGCAGGAAGATCAGAATCAGGATCAGAGCCACCGCGACCAGGGCGATGATCAGGGCGTACTCCACGAGCCCCTGGCCTGACTCATCGCGCCAGAACCTCTGCAACAGCGACTTCATGCCGCACCTCCGTGAGAAGCTGAACCGCGGGATTGGAGCCGCACGGTACAGCGGTGCGGCATCCCAGGACTGGGCCGCAACGCGACCTTGGGAGCGGCGGTCACGACTCGCAACCCGCGTACCACCTGGATGGCAGAACCCATGCGATATATATCCTGCGCCGGCAGATCGCTAGATTAAGGGCCCTTAACCATTGTCAGGCTCTAACATCCGGCCACCACCTCGAGTCGCGCCCACACTCGGCGAGCCACTCGAGGCGCTGGCGGAACGACCTAAGTTTGGACCCGACAGTAACGTCCTATCTACACTTTCTGAGGCGGACGCGCAACAGTGCAGAACCTTTTGAGGTAGCTGGATCCCCATGCCATCGATCCCGGCCATCGTTTTCATCCTCTGGACCCTGGCCGCGCCGGTCCTTCTCGGTCCCAGGCT
>DASWKS010000272.1:0-1821 GCA_036396495.1 Gemmatimonadales bacterium | reverse complement strand
AATCGAAATCGGGCACCGTCACGCGGGGCAGGCGTTTGCCGAGCGCCCGCTCGATCCGGCGCAGGTCGTCCTCTTCTTCGGGCGCCACAAAGGTGAAGGCGTCTCCGGTGAGCTCTGCCCGCGCGGTCCGTCCGACCCGGTGGATATAATCCTCCGGCACCGGCGGCACGTCGAAGTTCACGACGTGGCCCAGCTCGGTGATATCGATCCCCCGAGCCATGATGTCGGTGGCTACCAGGACCCGATGCCTGCCGCTCTTGAAGCCGGCCAGCGCGGCGGTGCGCTGCAGCTGGGACCGGTTGCCGTGAATCCGTTCCGCGTCGATGCCGTGCTTCACCAGGAACTTGGCCAACCGGTCGGCCCGATGCTTGGTGCGGGTGAAGACCAGCGCCTCGTTCAGCTCGCCCCGCTGCAGCAGCGTCAGGAAGAGAGGTGCCTTGGCCTCCTGGGGCACCGGATAGACCGCCTGGGTGATTCCTACCGCCGGGGCGGCCTTGCGCTGGAGACTGATGACTGCCGGGTCTCGCAACAGCTCCCGGGTGAGCCCGGCGATGGCTGGCGGGATGGTCGCCGAGAAGAACAGGGTCTGGCGTTTGGCCGGCAGGTGCTTGAGCACCCGGCGGATGTCGGGCAGAAACCCCATGTCGAGCATCCGGTCGGCCTCGTCCAGGACCAGGAACTCGATGCCGGGCAGCTTGCCATATGGGGCGCGGAAGTGGTCGAGCAGCCGGCCCGGTGTCGCGACCATGATGTCGACGCCGCTCCGGAACGCATGTTCCTGCGGCCCCATGCCCACTCCGCCGAAGATCGCCGCTCCGGTGACAGGGGTGTGGACCGCCATGGCGTTCAGGTCCGACAGGATCTGGAGCGCCAGCTCGCGGGTGGGCGTGACGACCAGGGCCCGGGTGGTGCGGCGGGGCCGGTGGATCAGCTGGTGCAGGATCGGAAGCAGGAACGCGGCGGTCTTGCCGCTGCCGGTGACGGCACTGGCAAGGATATCCCGGCCCGCCAGGGCCTGGGGGATGGCCTCGGTCTGGATCGGGGTCGGGCGGGTGAAGCCGAGTTCCTTGAGGCCTTTGAGCAACGAGGGGTGGAGTTTGAGCGACGTGAATGGCAGGGTCGGTCCTCGATTTCGGGGTGGAACAGGTTTCGGGAAGCGGGAAAGGTGGCAGGACCGGCCCCGAAATGTGAGGGTCTCAGGCAGAGGGCCCGTCCATTGGCGACGCTGGTTAGATTTCGACATGACGAAGCGACGGGTGAGCTTGATTGTTCGTCGGCTCCAGGATCCGGAGGATAACTCTGACCTGGAGGCGATGACCCCCGCCGAGCGGATGCGCCTGGTCTGGCGGTTGACGGTGGACGCGTGGGCGTTCGGAGGAGAGCGGATCGGTGAATCCAGACTTCCGCGACATGTTGTCCACGCTGTCCGCAGAGGGCGCTGAGTACCTCGTCATTGGCGCCTACGCTCTTGCGGCCCACGGCATTCCCCGGGCCACGAAGGACCTCGCTGGAGAATGCCCAATGCCCAGTGCCGATTGCAGAAGGAGGCCGCCGGAATAGTTCCCCTCTGCTATGGGCATTGGGCATTCGGCACTCTCCAGTTGATTCCTCCCTCGCCCACCTCACCTCTACCGTTACTATGCTGACGGTGACCCGGGCAACCGTTCACCCAGCGCTCTGCCTGGCGATCGGCTGGATGGGTCTGGGCTGCAGCCCGGCCCAGCCGGACCCCGCTGCCGCGGTCAACCGGTTCGCCGATCACTTCCTGGCGGCCTGGATCGACCAATTCCCCGAAGACGCCACCACCGAGGACCTCCCCGG
>DASWKS010000271.1:0-4559 GCA_036396495.1 Gemmatimonadales bacterium | reverse complement strand
CCCGCCTGAATCGAAAACTGCACTGGCTGCGCCAGGCGGTCCGGGGCCCTATCGTCGCGCGCCAGCAGGAAGGCTCCCAGGCCCGCGGCCAGCGCCAATCCGGCGCCCGCCAGAATCCGCCGCAGCGCGCCGCCGGCCGATTGGCGTCCCCGGATCCGCGCCATGATCTGCGCATCCAGATCCGGGCTCAGATCCACCGGCAGTCGCAGGGTATCGACCAGGCGCTGCAGCAGGGGATCGAGCCGGTCGTTCGCATCATTCATGGCGCGCGCCCTCCAGCTCGCTGCGGAGCCGATCGCAGGCTCGTTTCACCCGCATCTTGAGGGCCGACAGTCCGGCGCCGGTCAGCTCCGTCATCTCCTCGTAGGAGTAGCCTTCCACGTGCCGGAGCAGAAAGGCCTCGCGCTGATCGGACGGGAGCTGCCTCAGAGCCCGGTCAATCTCCTCGCGCCAGGCCGCGGTCTCGGCCGTGGAAGGAACGCCGTGGTGTTCCAGCATCATCTCCGGTGCGGTTCTCCGGTCATGCCCGAGCGCCTTCCGCCGGGCGGTGCGACAGCGATTCACCAGGATGCGAAAGGCCCAGGCTCCGAACCGCCGGGGCTCGCGGCAGTGACCCAGCCAGCGATAGGCCCGGACGAAGGTCTCCTGCAGCGCATCTTCCGCGTCCTCGCGATTGCCCAGCATGTGCCGGGCATAGCGGCCGAATTCAGGCCGAAATCGGGCGACGATGGGCGCGAAGGCGTCTACATCGCCCTGCCGTACCCGCTCGACGAGGGCCGGAATGCTGTGGTCCACCAAGGTCAGACCTGGGAATCGAGGATTTCGTCACATGCTCAAGGACCAAGAACTCAGGACTGAGGACTAAGTCGTCTGAGGATGCTGGATCCTACGCCACGGTAGGGTGGGGCGTTTCAGCTGCAGAGAGAGATGCACCAGGGTCTAGCCGGGTCGCGAGGGGCCGCGACCTCATCCAGCGTGAGCCTCCTCTCGATCCCCGGTTCCCGGTGTTGCGCCTGCCGGGTCCGCGGTTACGTCCTCCAGGCTGGCAAATTCGTCCCTCAGCCGGCGGCGTTCGGCCAGAAGCTCGCGGTAGAGCCGGGTGCCGAACAGCACCAGGAGGATGCCCCGCAGGATGGAGGTGAGTTGGGCGAAGCGCCACCGGAACCGAAGCGCCAGGGCGCCGGTCAGCGGGCCTACCGCCCCCGCGATCATCGCACCGCGCCACCCGCCCACCAGCCATCCCGCCGCGGCGACCGCGAGCCAGGTCAACGGATAAAGAACCAGTCCCACCATCAGCTTCATCGTGCCCAGCACGTCCTCTCCCCGGCCGGAGCGGGCGTGCATTCGGCGCGCGATCCAGCGAGTGAGGTGCCACGCCGGGAAGTGCAGCACGATGCCAACCGTCGCGAGCGGCAGCAGGACCACCAGCGCCAGCAACGCGATCGCCATCATCCCGGTCACCCTGAGCGGACGAAACCCCGAGGGTGGGAGATGCTCGTGCTCCAGGCCCGTGGCCTTGAGCCAGCGCTGGTAGCGACGCACCCGCGTCTCCAGCTCGCGCACCCGCGCCGGGTCACGGGCTCGGAGCCGAGCGTACTGGTCGACGATACGTTGTCGCCGGCGCAGGACCGTGCGCAGATTGGCCGGCCCGTCCTCGGCGGTGGTGAAGATGCGCTCCGCCGCGGTGACCAGTTGCAGCGCTCTCCGCTCGTCCGCCTGCAGCACCAGTCGCCCGAGGGCCGCCTCGAGCCGGCTGGTCAACGCCTGGACTTCATCCACCGGCGGCTCGCCCTCGGTGAGAACAGCGGATGGGGTTACCCGGATCGGCGGGCCGAAGCACACCAGGACCGAGCTCCGGAACCGGGCCCGGTCGGTGTAGAACAGTCCCGCGGGAACCAGTATGATCTCCGAGACACCGGTGACGCCCAAGGCGATGCGGGCGGCGCCGGTCCGGATAGGGCGGAGCGACGGGTCGTCGTGGGAGACGCCCTCGGGGAAAATGGCAATGGCACCGCCGCCGGCCAGATGGGCCCGCGCCGCAGTGAAGGTCCCCCGGTTCTGGGAACGATCGGCCGAGTCTTCCCTGCGGTAGACCGGAATGGCCCCCAAGGACCGCATGACCCAGCCCAGGACCGGCTTCCGGAACAGCGGCTCGGCGGCCAGCGTGGCCACTGGACGGGGGACGGTGGCAAAGAGCACCAGGGGATCGAGCAGCGAATTGGGATGATTGGGCGCGAATACCGCGGCGCCGGCCGGCGGCACGTGGTCGGCACCGACCACTTCCACGCGCCGGAAGAACACCCGGAGCAGACCGCGGAGGACACTGAGTATCACGGCGGGCGGACGTCTCCTGGGATTACATGATCAGCTGGAGAACATACTCGTTGCCGAGGGCCGCTGTCTGGTAGCAACCACGCAGCAGGTCGAACCCGTAGCGTTGATACTCGAGGATGGCGGCGTCATGGTCGAAGTGATCGCTGGTGAGCGGAGTATCCTCGTCCGCCGCGGCCAGCAGCCAACGAGCGAACTCGTCGACATGAATCATCCGGGGCGACGGCGCTGGCCGGCCATCGGTCCACCCGGTTGCGCAGGTCCGCGAACTCCTCCTGCGGAAAGGTCTCCAGCAGGTCGGGCAGGGTCTCGCGGTGAAGCGCCAATTGGGTGAAGTCGATTCCCCCCAGGCGAATGAGACGGTCATTGATCGAGATCGGCCGGGCTCAGGGCGATTCCTGTTCCGGTCCGGGGGGGCCGGCCCGATGTCGCGCCTGCGCCAGGTAGGCCGGAGGAAGCTCCAGCAGGCTCGCCAGTTTCCGCACCAGGTACGCCTCGTGGTCGGCCACTTTCCCATCCGAGAGAATCACGGTCCACATCAGCTCGGCCAGCAGCACCTTCTGGCCCAGATCGTAGTGATCGCGGATCAGCCGAGTGAACTGGAAATGGTCGATCGATTGACGCCGCTCGGCCTCGGCCAGCGCGATGAGCTCCTTGCGTACTGGTTCGTCGAGGCCGAAGTGACGGGCCAGCGCGTCCTCGATCCGGGCCTGTTCATCGGGCGTGAACTCCCCATCGGCATGGGCCACCTCGAGCAGCAAGGCGCAGGCCGCCACCTTCACGCTGTCCGGAACGGTGCCCGGTGCCTGGTGTTGTTCCACACCGGTTCCGGGTTCGGGGTTCGCCGGGCCTGACGGGCCGGCCGCGATATGGCGGGTGACGAACCGGCGGATGGCATCGAGCATGGTTCATGAACCCTTTGCTTCGGCTCTACCATATTATCCCCTATGTCCCGGTTTCGGGTGCTCTCCGTGGGGTTCCTGGTGATCGGTGCAGCGATCGCCGGGCGCCTGGCGGGCCAGCGAGGAAACTGGCGCGGCATGCACATCGAACCCAACCTGCCCTACGACGGCCGGTTCACCTTCGCCCGCATCCGGTACACGGTCTATCGGCGGAGCGGATGGGAGTTCGACTATCCGACCATGGAACGGAACCTGATGACCATGATGGAGGAGGTCTCAGCGCTCCGGCCCCACGTCCGCGGCAGCAACGTCCACACCTTCGACGACCCCGCGCTGCTCAAGTATCCCGTCGCCTACCTGTCTGAGCCGGGCTACTGGATCCCGAGCGAGTCGGAAATGACAGGTCTCCGCACCTACCTGGCCAAGGGCGGATTCCTGATCGTGGATGACTTCATGCGGAGCGAATGGGAGAACTTCGAGCACCAGATGCGCCGGGTACTCCCCACGGCACGGATCGACCGGCTGGATCTGTCCCATCCGGTGTTCGACGCGTTCTTCCGGATCAAGACGCTGGACATGGCCTATCCCCACAACCCCTACCTCAAGGCGGAGTTCTACGGCATCCACGAGGACAACGATCCCGGCAAGCGACTCATCGTAGTGATCAACTACAACAACGACATCGGCGACTACATGGAATGGTCGGCCGACGGTCTCTGGCCGGTGGATATCACCAACGAAGCCTACAAGTTCGCCATCAACTACATCATCTACGCCCTCACACACTGAGTCGGACGGTTGGACGGTTGGACGGTTGGACGGTCGGACGGTCGGACGGTCGGGCGGTCGGGCGGACGGGCGGACGGACGGTCGGCTCGGGCAACCTCACCCGCGACGTATATTGGTTGATCCGCGGACAACATCGGAGCTGGCATGGGCCTCGTCGTCCTGGTTGGCGTCGTGCTCCTGGGCTACGCAATCTTCACGTTCAACCAGTTGACCCAGCTCCGCCAGCTGGCGGACAACGCCTGGGCCGACATCGACGTCCAGCTCAAACGGCGGCACGACCTGATTCCGTCGGTCGTATCGGTGGTGAAGGGCCACGCCGGGTACGAACGGGGGACGCTCGAGGCGGTGGTGGAAGCCCGGAGCCGGGCGCTGCAGGCCAGCGGTCCCGCCGCCAAGGCCGCCGCGGAGAATCCGGTGGAAGGGTCGCTGCATCGGATCTTCGCCATCGCGGAGGCCTATCCCGAGCTCCGGGCGGTGCAGAGCTTCCGCGAGCTGCAGCAGACCCTGGCCGAGATCGAGGACCATCTCCAGAACGCC
>DASWKS010000270.1:0-2798 GCA_036396495.1 Gemmatimonadales bacterium | reverse complement strand
GGCCATGCTCGTTGTCCACCAGGACGAAGTCGAACCCCGCGTTGGCCAGGATGCTCATGACCGAGGGCTGGCGCACTTCCACCAGCATGGTGCCGACGCAGAGCTGTCCCGCCTCCAGCCGGGCGCGAAGGCGGTTCGGCGGCACCGGCAGGCTGTTCACGGGAAAACTCCGGCGATGAACGCGGTGAAGGCCTTGCCCCGGTGGCCGGCCCGCTGCTTCTCCTCCGGCGTGGCCATGCCGAAGCTCTTCTCCAGCTCGTCGGAATGGAACAGCGGATCGTACCCGAACCCGGCGCTGCCCTGAGGCGCCTCGAGGATCCGGCCGGTGCAGGCGCCTTCGTAGACCTGGGGAATGGCCCCCACCTTGGGCAGGTAGACCAGCACGCAGCGGTAGCGAGCCCGGCGCTTGGCCTCGGGGGCGCCACCTAGCCGCCTGAGCAAGTAGGCGTTGTTGGCGGCATCGATCTGCAGCTCGGTTCCCTCGGCGTTGGCCCAACGCCGGGAACGCACGCCCGGCTCACCGCCTAACGAGAACACCTCCAGCCCGCTGTCGTCGGCGACCGTGGGCAGACCGCTCCGTTTCACGAAGTACTCGGCCTTGGCCCGGGCATTCTGCTCGAAGGTGTCGCCCAGCTCCAGCCGGCGCTCGTCCACCGTTGGCGCCAGGCCCACATCCTGGGGGAGGACCACTTCGACCCCGGCGCCCTCCAGCAGCTGGCGAACTTCGCGCTCTTTCCCGGCGCTGCGCGTGGCCACCAGCAGCTTCACAGGCCCAGCGTCCGGCGCTGCAGCTGGAACAGCTGGGCGATGCCCTGGCGGCCCAGCTCGATCACGCTGTCCAGCTCCGCCCGCGAGAAGACCGCGGTTTCACCGGTGCCCTGTACTTCCACGAACCGATCCGGCTCCAGCATGACGATGTTGGCATCGACGCCGGCCCGTTTGTCCTCGGCGTAGGCCAGATCCAGCCGCGGCTCGCCATCGACGATCCCCACCGACACCGCGGCCACCAGGTGGCCGAAGGGCGACGCGACCCCGGTGCGGTGGGACAGCCAGCCGCAGGCATCGGCCAGGGCGACGCAGCCGCCGGTGATGCTCGCCGTGCGGGTTCCCCCATCCGCCTGCAGCACATCGCAGTCGATCCGGATGGTGAACTCGCCGAAGGCCATGGTGGACATCGCGGCCCGAAGCGAACGGCCGATCAGGCGCTGGATCTCCTGGCTCCGGCCGCCGGGACCATGTCGCTCGCGCGGGGTGCGGTCCTGGGTGGCGCGTGGGAGCATGGCGTACTCGGCGGTCACCCAGCCCTCGCCGCTGCCCTTCTTGAAGGGAGGAGCCCCGGCCTCTACCGAGGCGGTGCAGTGGACCAGCGTGCCGCCGAAGCGAACCAGGCAGGAGCCCTCGGCGTAGGGATTGGCGCCGCGCTCGAGCACCACCGCGCGCAGTGCGTCCGGGGCCCGCCCATCAGGTCGAGTCACGCAACCGCTCCACGAGGGCCGTGCTCGAATGGCCCGGCACAAGGTCGATCACCCGCACGGTGCCTCCATAGGATTCGACGAAATCCGCCCCCACGATGGTCGAGCGGGAGTAGTCTCCTCCCTTGACGAGCACGTCCGGGTGCACCGCCTCGATCAACGCGAGCGGTGTATCCTCGTCAAACAGGACCACCTTGTCCACCGCCTCCAGTCCCGCCAGCACCCGGGCCCGGGCGTCGGCGGACTGCACCGGCCGACCGGTTCCCTTCCCCAACCGGCGGGCCGAGGCGTCGGAGTTCACCCCCACGATCAACCCGTCGCCCTGGGCCCGGGCGGTCTCGAGATAGTCGACGTGTCCCGGATGCAGCAGGTCGAAGACCCCGTTGGTGAACACGACCGAGCCGGTCCGCCGGCGGCGCCACGCCAGCAGCTCATCCAGTGATACGATTTTTTCGCGGGAGCTCAGAATCCCGTCTCCACGTTCGGCTTGAAGACGATATACCGGGGCGGGCCGACCGGAAGATCCAGTCGCTCGCGATACTGGGTGCGGATCACGATGCGGTAGGGCGGAACCTGGGTCCGGCGCACCACCAGGCCCCGCTTGGCCTCCGCCGGAATGGCCAGCTCATCGATCCGCTGGAGCAGGTTGCGGCGGATGACGTCGTCGGACTGCATCTGGGCGAAGCGGGCCGATTCCTTGATGTCATCCACGAACTCGTAGTAACGCCAGTACATCTTCCCCACCCGGGTGCCATAGATGAGCGCGCCCACAAACAGCACCAGGGAGACCAGGCAGCCCAGCTTGCTGGCGCCCGCGCGTCCAGCGCCAGGACTCACCACTGGGACTGGGCTCCTTCGACGATGTTGGTGACCAGGTTCTGGAGCGCCTTGCGTCGGCCCTCGCTCTCCCGCCCGGTCTCGTAGTTACCCTCGAGGACCAGTCCATCCCGCTTCCAGAGGACCCGGTCATCGCGCTGATTGAGGATCTCCACCGAGACCACGATCTGGACCAGCCGGCCGGTGACGTTCACCCGGTTGTTATCGCCGCCGGTGAAGGACACCGGCAGATCGGGCTCATAGCGGGTGATGGTGCCGCGGACCAGCGCGTCGGCCTGGTTCTCGCCCGCCTGGCGCAGCCCCAGCCGGTCCTGCACCGCCTCCCGCACGGCCGCGTTGATCTCCGCCGTGAGGGTGGGATCGGAGGTCAGGTTCTCGAAGGGAAGCACGGCCACCGTGCGGATTCCCTCGGGCAATCCGCCGCCCGCGAATCCGTACATGCACCCGCCGAGCAGCAGCGCGCTAAGGCTGACGCTCAGGCGGACGCCA
>DASWKS010000269.1:0-1924 GCA_036396495.1 Gemmatimonadales bacterium | reverse complement strand
CGAGGCTGGGCGGCTGCGAACTCAACGGTGAACAGTGAACAATGAACCAGGAGAATCAGGACAACGCCGCGCATATCGAGGGTCGGTGGTGGAGACATGAAATCTACCATAAATGCAGAATGCTCAATGCCCAGTGCCCATTGCAGAGGTGAACAGCCACGCGAACCATCCGCATTGGGCATTTGGCATTCGGCACTCTGCATTGACTCCCCCCTCAACCCTTGCCAATTCAGCCGTCGTTACAGTCGTCGCATCAGCACCCGCTGCACCCGATGATCCGCGCCTTTCACCAGGATCAGGTTGGCCCGGGTGCGGGTCGGGAGAATGTTCTCCCGCAGATTCCTGCCGTTGATGGTCCGCCAGACCTTGGTCGCCATGGCGCGCGCTTCCGGTACCGACAACCGCGCGAAGCGCTTGAAGTACGAGGAGGGATCGCGGAAGGCGGTCTTGCGGAAGGTGAGAAAGCGCTCGATGAACCACTGGCGGATGTTGGTCTCGTCGGCGTCGATGTAGATCGAGAAATCGAAGAAATCGCTCACGAAGACCTGGGGCCCGTCCGCGGCGGCGGTCCCGGCGTGCAGCACCCCCAGCCCCTCGAGAATTACGATGTCCGGGCGATGCACCGTGACGTGCCGCCCCGGCACGATATCGTAGGTCAGATGGGAGTACACCGGGGCCCGCACCACCGGTTTGGCCGATTTGAGGTCGGCCAGAAACTGCACCAGCCGCCGCAGGTCGTAACTCTCCGGAAATCCCTTGCGGTCCATCAGTCCCCGCGACCGCAGCACCCGGTTCGGAAAGAGAAAACCGTCGGTGGTGACCAGGTCGACCCGGGGGTGCGAGGGCCAGCGGGCCAGCAGGGTCTGGAGCAGGCGGGCGAAGGTGCTCTTGCCCACGGCGACACTGCCCGCGATGCCGATGACATAGGGCACCTTGGGAATGCGTCGCTCCAGGAACGTGCCGGTGGTGGCGTGCAGCTCCTGGATCGCGGCCACGTGCAGGCTCAGGAGCCGCGACAGCGGCAGGTAGATCTCCTCGACTTCCTTGAGTGAAACCGGCTCGTTCACGCCCCGCATCCGATCCACTTCTTCTTCCGACAGCGTGAGAGGCGTGGTGTCGCGCCGCCGCCGCCATTGGGCGCGGGTGAATGGTTCGAAGGGAGAGGGCTGGGGAACCCGGCGGCTCATGCTGGGGAAGTCGGGGTCAGGGAACCGGCCGGAGACTTCGGACGATGAGCCAGCGACCATCGGGCTGCCGCTGCCAGAAGGTCAGGTAGCGAACCCTGAGCTCGCGGGTCGAGCCGGCGGGTGTGCGCGCCACCAGCGTATACGTCAGGGTCCCTGCCTCATAGGCCCGATCACCCGCGACGTCGAGCTGATCGGTGGCGGTAGCGGTGCCCTGCACGGTGTCGGCCGCGGCGCGGCGGCGCAGGAGCCATTCCCTGATGGCCGATGGACCGGTGACGTCTCCCGCCTCGGTCATGAGCCGTGCGTCCTCGGCGTACACTGAGGCGAGGACCGCGCCATCGCCCCTGACGTAGGCATCGCCCCAGGCCACATTCGCGGCGACGATCGCACCCATGACCGCGGCCGGCGCGGCCGGGGATGGATTCGAAGGCGGTGGGGCCGGGGTGGCGGGTTCGCACCCCAGCAGGAAGAGGAGACCCAGGCGGCGGCGGCCGCGCCTCGTTCTCGCGACTCGCGACTGACGACTCGTGACTGGCACCGCCCAAAGTGTACCGCGGCCTCCCCTCCTTGTGCCACCCGGTCGCGAGTGACAACCTTCGGCCATGCCGACCCGCCGGACCTTCATTCACAGCGGCACCGCCGCACTCACCGGTCTCACGGCCTGGCCGCTACTCCGCTCCCGTAGGGCCGCGGGGCTGATCCTTCGGGGTGCCCGGGTGATCGACGGGACCGGCGCC
>DASWKS010000268.1:0-1934 GCA_036396495.1 Gemmatimonadales bacterium | reverse complement strand
GCGTCCTCCGGGCGTAACCGCCCCTGGGGCATCAAGGGCCGGGGAAGGGTTGGAAATGGCTGGGTCGGCCAGGCCGACTCGCCCGGGACCCGGCTCGGTGGCACCGGCCGTTCCTCGACCGGGAACAACGGCTCACCGGTGGACCGGTCGAGCAGAAAGAGGGAACCCGTCTTGGTCGGCTGCGCCACCGCCGCCCGCTCCCGGCCGTTCTGGCGCACGGTTACCAGCACCGGCTGGGCGGCGTTGTCGTAGTCCCACAGATCGTGATGCACGGTCTGGAATCCCCAGACCAATTCACCGGTGCTGCCCTTCAGGGCCACCACCGAATTCCCCCACCGGTTATCTCCCGGTCGCCGGCCGCCGAAGAAATCGGGGCTGGGGCTGGAGGTCGGGACGAAGACGAGATCGCGAGTGCTGTCGACCGACAGCACCGCCCAGGCGTTGGCGGCGCCGACCCGGCTTCCGTCGGCCAAAGGCGGCACCGGATTCCAGCGCCAGCGCTCGGTACCGCGGCGGGCATCGAAGGCTCGCACCGCGCCGTCACCGGTGAACGCGTTGAAGTTGTCGCCAATGGCGCTGCCCACGATCACCAGGTCGCCGAGCACTGCGGGCGGCGAGGTCGGGTTGTAGTCGATGCTGCGCGACATGCCGACCCCGGCGCCCAGATCCACCCAACCGCTTTCCCCGAAGCCGGGGCAGCGGGTCCCGGTCTTGGCATCGAGGGCGTGCAACCTGGCGTTGATGGTCGCCGCAAAGATTCGAATGGCGCAGATGGCGTCGGGAGCGGCCGCGAGATCGCGCCAGGCGGATACTCCGCGTGAGGTCACTTCGGAGAAACGGCGGCTCCGGCTCACCCCGGTGTCGAAATGCCACCGCTCCCCCCCGGTCACGGGATCGAGCGCCATCACTTTGCCGAACGCGGTACTGAGGTAGAGCGTGCCGTTCACGAAGAGCGGAGTCGCCTCGAAGGTGATCTTGGCCGAATCGCGGGCCCCGATCCCCAGCTCGCCGGTGCGGTACATCCAGGCCACCTCGAGCCGGCGAACATTGTCGCGGGTGATCTGGCGGGCTGGTGAATAGCGGGTGCCGCCGGGCGCCCCGCCGTAGGTGGGCCACTGGTCCGGCCCGGGTGCAGTGCTCTGGCCGGCCAGCAGCAGTGCGAATGCGAGATGAGGGATCATGGAACCTCGGGCGGCTTCGGGCCCGACATCATGGCCGGCGGAGCCCGGCACAACCGTCGGGGCGGACCGTGTAGACGCCGCCTTCCAGCCGCCAGCCCTCTTCCCGCACCAGATGAAATCCATCGTACCCGCAATGAGTCACCCGATTGCCGACCCGGAATTCATACGACCCCCACACGACGGCAATGTCGCCATCCACCCGAACCACCGTGTCGAGCAAGCGCTCATCGAGCCGGTCGGGAGAGCGGGCTACCCTGGCATTGTCTTCCGCCGCGAGCCGGCGGAACACCGTGGGAGTGCCGTCCCGGTAGCTCACGATGATCCACGCGGCTCGGGGACTGAACGAAGCCGTCAGTTGCGCCGTATCCCGCCGCCGCATCCCGTCGAAGAACTGCTCGATCGCGGCGAGCACCGCGGTACGCTCCGCAACGGGGGGATCCCGGGGCAGCGTCCTGGCTGCCGCCTGGATGGCGTCGCACTCGCCGGGACGGGCCGTGTAGATGGCGCCCGCCAGGCGCCACTGGCCCGTCTCCCGCACCAGGTGGAAGGCATCATACCCGCAGTGCAGCACTCGGTCGCCCAGCAGCACCTGGTAAGGGGCCCACACCGACGCGACGTCGCCGTCCTGCCACACCTCCGCGGCGAACAGGCGTTCGACGGGAATCTCGGGGAGGGCGGCGAGGGATCGGTTGATGGCATGGATAGTTCCAGCCGCGATGCTGGGCGCTCCACTCTGGTAGCGGACCGATACCA
>DASWKS010000267.1:0-4064 GCA_036396495.1 Gemmatimonadales bacterium | reverse complement strand
GGCCGAATCGGTGGAGGCGCTGTTCGACCTCGCCATGGGCTTCGGCGCCCAGGCCGCCCCCGCCAGCCGGCGGATCGCGGTGGTCACCAACGCGGGCGGGCCCGGAATCATCGCGGCGGACGCAGCCGAGCCGGTCGGGCTCGAGCTCACCGAGCTGTCGGCCGGGACGGTCGAACGGCTGCAGGCGCTCTTTCCCGAAGAAGCCTCGATCCAGAATCCGCTCGACATGATCGCGAGTGCCACGCCCGACGGTTACCGGACCGCGCTCTCGGCGTTGCTGGACGATCCTCAGGTCGACGGCGTGCTCGCGATCTACGTCCCGATCCCGCCCAACTCCCCGGCCCAGGTGGCGGAATCCATCGCGGCCGCGGCCAAGGGCATGCCCAGCAAGCCGGTCTTCGCGGTGGTGATGGGGCATGAGGGCCTGCCGCAGGGAAGGGCCGAGCTGCATGAGGCCGGCATCCCGGCCTATCTCTTCCCCGAATCGGCGGCGCGGGCGCTGGCGGCGCGGGCCCGCTATCGCGAATGGCAGGAGCGACCCCTGCCCCAGCCTCACGCCCTGAAAGTGGATCGCGACGCGGCCCGTGAGCTCCTCGATCAAGCCCGTCGCGAAGGGCGCTCCCGACTCACCGAAAGCGCCGCCCTCGAGCTGCTGACGGCCTATGGCATTCCCACCGCCCGGGCCCGGTTCGTCCGGAGCGTCGACGAGGCGGTGCACGCGGCGGCCGAGGCCGGGTTCCCGGTGGTGCTCAAGGTGGTAGCTCCCGGCATCGTGCATAAGACCGAAGCCGACGGAGTGCAGGTCGACCTCCGCAGCGCCGATGACGTGCGCGGCGCGTGGGACCGGATCCAGGCCGGCGCCGCCCGCGTGGCGCCCGGAGCGGCGGTGGAAGGGGTGGTGGTGCAGCCCATGCTGCGGGGCGGCCGCGAGCTCATCATCGGCATGACCCGGGATCCCGACTTCGGGCCGCTGGTGATGTTCGGCCTGGGCGGCGTGCTGGTAGAGGTGTTAGGCGACGTGACCTTCCGGATCGCGCCCTTCGGCCGGGCCGACGCGCGCGACATGGTCCGGGGCATCCGAGGCGTGAAGCTGCTCGATGGGGTGCGGGGCGCGCCGCCGGTCAACCTGACCGCGATCGAAGACGCGCTGCTGCGGCTGGCTCAGCTGGCGATCGACTTCCCCGAGATCGCCGAGCTGGACGTGAATCCGCTGCTGGCGACCGATGTGGGGGTGGTGGCGGTGGATGGGAGGGCGATGCTCATTGACGATTGACGATTGACGATTGCTTCAGCCCGGATCTCGATTTGCTGTAATCGTCAATCGTGAATCGCCCAATCGTCAATGGTTATTTGGCCCGCTCCAGGTACTCCCCGGTGTTCGGGTTCACCCGCACCCGCTCGCCGCTGTTGATGAACTCTGGCACCTGTACCGTCACGCCGTTCGACAGTCGGGCCGGCTTGGTGCTGGCGGTCTTGGTGGCGGTCTTCATCAGGGGCGCGGTTTCCACGATTTCGAGCTCGATTACCGAGGGGAGCTGGAGCGCGATCGGCTTGCCTTCCAGCCACTCGGCGATGAAGGTCATACCGGGTTCCATCCAGTCGGCCAGGTCTCCCACCACCTCGTCGTCCAGGCTGTACTGATCGTAGGTGGCGGCATCCATCACGTGGGTGCCGTTGACGTCCTTATAAAGGACCTGCAGCTCTTTGGTGTCGAGCCGCGCATCCTGGACCAGCTCGGTGGCGCTGAAGCGAGTTTCGAAGGTGTTGCCGGTATTCAGGTTCCGCATCCGCACCTGCACGAAGGCCCGGAGATTGCCCGGGGTCCGGTGCTGGAATTCCATGACGCGGCAGGGTTGGCCTTCATATATGAGGACGGTACCGCGCCGGATATCGCTGGCCTTCATGCCACTTCCCGCTGGAAAGACAAGCCCCAAACATAACCACGGTGAGCGGTAAACGGTGAACAGGGCCCAGTGAACAGGATACGGTGAACGGTAAACAGTGAACTTGGCTCACCGTTCCCTGCTCCCTGCTCCCTGCTCCCTGCTCCCTGCTCCCTGTTCCCGGTTCACTGCTCACTGCTCACCGCTCACTGCTCACTGTTCTCTGGTGTCCCGAACAGCTCGGGGCGGCGCGCTTGCTTGGTTCGATAGAAGTCCTGGATGGTCTTCATGTCGGCGTCCAGCTGGTTCGGCCAGATGATCGGGCCGAATCCGACCGTCCTGGTTCCGTAATCGAAGAAACCGAGCACGATCGGCAGCCCAGCCTCCTTGGCGACCCGCCAGAATCCGGTGCGCCATTGGGTGACGCGCTTGCGGGTGCCTTCCGGTGCCAGAGCCAGTATGAACCGGTCGCTCGCCTGGATCTGTGCCACGGTTTCGGCCACCATGCCGCGGGTCGAGGCCCGATCGACCGGGCGCCCGCCCAGCCATCGCATGACCCACCCAAGAGGTGGACGGAACAGGGTGTGCTTGCCGAGGAAAGAGACCTGGAAGCCCGCGGCGTACATCGCGCCCACTCCCACCAGGAAATCCCAGTTGGAGGTGTGGGGTGCCGCCGTCATGACCATCCTGGGGAGATCGGGCAGGCTGCCGGTCATGCGCCAGCCGCAGAGTCGCATGACGCCACGGGCCAGCCAGGTGGTGACGGGGTTCCCTCGGCGAGGGATGGTCGAGCCGAGGTCGTGCCAGGGCCGCATCGGCGGCGCGGAGTCAGGCGCGGTGCCGGGCATCAATTGTCAATGGTCGATCGTCAATCATCAAGGCAGTCACGCGCCCGCCAGGTCCCGAAACCGCACCCCGATCTCCGGCCCCGCGATCTCTTCCTCATGCTGAAAGAATACGTAGGCCTCTGTCCAAGGCTGTGCCCTGATCTGTTCGAGCCAGGTCCGGAGCGCGTCGTCGGTGTAACCGGGGCGATGGAGCCGCAGGTAGCCCCAGGGTGCGGTGGGAATGATCGGGGTGAGCCAGTCCTCCTGCTCCGCTACCACCAGCGCGACCGAACGGGTCCGGAGCAGTGCGCTCACCTCCTCATCGAACCATGAGGTATGGCGGCATTCCAGGGCCACCCGCAGGTTCCTCGGCATCAGCTGGAGAAACGCCTCGAGACGAGGCAGGTCCTTCTTGAACGTGGGCGGGATCTGGAACAGCAAAGGCCCCCGCTTACCGCCCAGGACGCTGACGGTCTGGAGCAGATACTCCACCAGGCTCTGGACATCCTGCAGCCGGTTGTTGTGGGTGATGCGGCGGGAGCCCTTGATGCAGAAGCTGAATCCCTCGGGAACCTGCCCCGCCCAGTCGAGCAGGACCTTCTCGGAGGGCATCCGGTAGAAAGTGCTGTTGATTTCCACCACCGGGAACTGGGTCGCATAGTATCCCAGCATGTCGCCGTGGGCGACGTCCTCGGGATAGAACAGCCCCTTCCATTCCTTGTAGGCGAAGCCGGACATGCCGGGGAGGACTCGCATACTCATCAGTCGAAGGCGGTCGAAGCAAGTCGAAGGCGGTTGAAGCGGTCGAAGATAGTCGAAGAAGGTCCCAGCCCGCCAATCATGCTTTCGACTCCTTCGACTCCTTCGACTCCTTCGACCGCCTTCGACCCCTTCGACCGGTTTTGACTTGCCCCATGCCGGACAACGCGTTACGGTTTCCTTAACGCGTGACTTCCCCCACTCCGGTCCCGCCTCCCGAAACTCCCGGCACCCCCGCTCTGCCCCGGGACCTGGTCCTGTTCTTCGTCCAGTTCTCGGTTGCCCTCAATAAGGCCCGCGCCTATCCCGCCGGCCATCCGGTGCTGGCCGCCGCGATAAACGTTCTGGTCCAGCACATCAACGCGATCTTCCAGCGCCGCCAGCTCCTCACCATCGGAGTGAGCCAGACCCAGCTGGTGGTGGACGGCGTCGCGAGCGACGAAGACCACCCGGTCCTCAAGGATCTGGCCGAGCGGATGCACCGGCATCAGCTGGCCGCGGTGCAGCTCCGCCCCGGACTCCAAGGCGAGGAGCTGGCCAGTCTGCTGCAAACAATGGCGCTGGAGAGCTGGCGCCAGGGGAAGCCTCTGGGACT
>DASWKS010000266.1:0-2404 GCA_036396495.1 Gemmatimonadales bacterium | reverse complement strand
CGCCGACACGACCGGTGTCCAGCCGCTCCCATCCACGGACATCGAGAACGACCCCTCGGTGTGCAGCGTCTCCCGGGTCACCACGGCGCCCGGCTCGAACGGGGTCCAGTCGTTCACTGGGTCTTCCGCGCCGAGGATCCTGGCATTGGTGCTCGTCGTTCCGCCCGAGCCCGTCGTCGTGCTGCCCGAGCCGCTCGTCGTGCCGCCCGCTCCCGTGCTCGTCGCGCCGCTCGGGGTGCCGAAGGAGAGCTGATCGAGGTAGATCACGTTGTTGGGCGAAGAGCCGTTGATCTCCAGCCGAATCGTCAAGTCCGTGGCGTCGGACAGGGCGCTCGTGATGCTCGCGGGAAGCGGTAAACTGTATTCCTTCCAGGTGCCGAGGGGGCCTGAGAGTGCAACGGGACCTACGTATTGATTGAAAATGCCTCGTGAAGGAGCATTGAGGAACATTGCGAGCTGGCCATACCAACTACCTTGCGCCACGTAATTTCCTGCTAGTCGTACCTTCACGGTCGCCGTCGTTCCGATGGGGCCGAGGCTGGACAGGGGGCGGCTCACCACAGCCGGATTCCATGACCCATTGGCGCTCAGCTTGATGGCTTTTCCCCCCTCGGCGGCAATCGTGCTCGACGTTGCGGTGCCTGAAACGGCCGACCAATCGATGTTCGGGCCGGTGCCTATGGCCCCGTTCATGTTCAGGATCCTGAGCTGCTCTGTCGTGAGTGCCTGCTCCACCCGAGCGACCGGTTCATCGGTGTTGCTCTCGTTGCTCGAGGTGTCGCCGCAGCCGAAGAAGATGGCCGCCATGGCGAGCCACAGGGCGAACAGGCTTTGGCGATGGCTCGCGTGAGCGTTACGGCGCCGGCGCCGGCTGCTCTGCTCCCGCTCGCTCGTTTGCCCGTTGTTTGCCTGTCGTTTGATTGGATTGTTCATGGTTTACCCGCTCCCGATCGAAAGGCGTACATTCGAAAGGCGCAAAACTCCGCAACGCTGCCCGAGCGCTCGAGAGCGCTGGCCGCAAGTCCTCTGTTGGCCACGCGCCGATGCCGGGCGCGGCCGCTCGATGAATCAAGCCCTGTTGGTCTACCCGCCGCGATCGGCCCTGGCCCGAGTGAGTTGCGTCGCAAATAGCACGCGCTCGACGTTCTGCGCCGAGTGCGCACGCTCTACGACTATTCCCCGAGGCCGGTGGGCCCAACGTGTGGGTGTTGGTTGTCCCTGGCTCTGTTGTTCAGAAGTTCGTGTTCGAGCCTACCTCATGAACCCTAGGTTAATTTCCGGCTTCCACAACGTGAGGGGTTCAAGCCCACGACCAACACCCATCGCCTTTAAATCACATTCTTTGGCGCTTGGGAAGCCCCAATCTGATCGGATCGTGAAGTTTCTTCGACTCGTCGCGCCGCGGGAAGTTCCGAGTGTCCTGTCGCGATGGGAATGCATACCTCGCGCCAATGTGGTTCGGCGGCGAAATCAAAACGGAAATGGGCGCACGCCACAGGCGAGGAGCGCCGCAAGGTGTCTTGCGGGGTGCGCTCGTGTGTCGGAGGTGACGCTGGGGGTCATGATCGCGGCTTGGGGGACTGATGCGCGTGGAGCCGTCAAGCGCCGGGCACACCTCGGCTGCGGGCCCTCGGCGGGAATGGAGGGACGCCGAGCGCGCCGGGGGTGGTGGGGCCAAAGGCGTGCCCGGCTCTTACCTTGTCGGTCAGTCGCGTTCCCAGTAGCGGCTCGCGATGTCGATTTTTGATTTTTCTTCGCCGCGCCGCGCTTTCAGGTGAGGCAACGCCGGGCCCACGGAGTCACCCGGACGCGGCCAGGGAAAGAGGGAAGCGAGGCGGCGCGGCGCGAGTGTCGGCGTGAGCCCGACTCTTCCCTATCGGCCAGCCGCGTCGTGAGTAGCGGTGCTCGGCCCGCGATTCTCCACTCCAAGAACCCCTTGGCATCCTGACGCCCTCGGCGTCTTGGCGGCGCTACTCGACTTCCAGCATCGCTTCGGCCACGCCTTCGCTTCCATTCGGGGCGCTCACGGCTCCCACCGTGCCGCCATCGCCTGCGATGCCGCCTTCGCCGGGCATCAGCGCGGTGTCGTCATCGACTCCGGGCTCCGCTCCGGAATACGCGAGCGCGATCGAAGGGCCGCCGGTGCCGCCCGAGCCCGAGCCGCCGGGCCCGCCGTTGCCCCCCGGACCACCCTGACCACCGTTGCGGATCGAGAAGCCTGCGTTGCCCGCGCCTCCAGTCGCACCAGTTTGACCGAGCCCCGCGTCTCCACCAACACCGCCATTCCCTCCATCACCGCCCGTCGCCGCCACGAGCTCGCTGTCTTCGATGGTGATGTCGCTCGCCAAGCTGAGCAGCGCGATCGACGCGCCGCCACCCTGGCCGCCGGTACCTCGCGTCCCTC
>DASWKS010000265.1:0-8364 GCA_036396495.1 Gemmatimonadales bacterium | reverse complement strand
CACCAAGGCGGCGAAGTAGCCGTCAAAGGTCGGGAAAGGCTCCGGCTGATCGAGCCATTCGCGAAGCAGACCACTCGCCGTGAGCCGGGTAGGACCGGGCCCGGGGATGGCGTCGCCCCAGATCAGACCGAGCCGGTTGAGGCTGGACTCCACCGAAACCGGGGCCCGCGGTCCAGCAGCCCAGATGACGGCACACTGCCCGACCTCTCGCCGATCCGTCACCAGACCGGGCAGGGGTGCGATCCGGGACTGCAGCTCGCTGACGTACGCCCGGCGACGGTCGGCGTCCGGATCGAGCACCGCGACGAAATTGGCCATGCCTTATCGGGCCGAGCGCTGGACCAGGGCCTGGATGATCCGGGTGCCGGCGTTCCCATCCCACAGTTCCGGGCGGCGGGGAACGAACGCGCCCCGGGAGCGCGCGGCCAGCAACTCTTCGACCGCCGCGACAACGGCATTCCGGGTCGAGGCCACCAGCCGGTTGGTCCCCTCGGTCACGGTGACCGGTCGCTCGGTATTGGGCCGGGCGGTGAGACAGGGTACACCCAGCACCGTGGTCTCTTCTTGCAGGCCGCCCGAGTCCGTGATGACCAGCGTGCTTCGCTCGGCCAGGCTGATGGTCTCCAGGTAGCCGAGCGGGGCCAGCATCGTGACCGAGCCGGCCACTCCCCCGAGGCCGAAGCTTTCGATCCGGCTCCGGGTTCGGGGATGGACCGCGAAGATCACCGGCATCTGCTGGGCGACCGTCTCCAGCGCCAGGAGCATCTCTCTCAGGGTATCGGCCTGGTCCACGTTGGAAGGGCGGTGGAGCGTAACGAAGGCGAAGGGCTTCCCATTCAGTCCCAATCGTTCCGGCACCGCCAGGGCACGGGCCTGGTCCCGCAGTCGGAGCAGGGTGTCCACCATCACGTTTCCGACGAAGGCGATCCGGGTGGCGGGGATCCCTTCCGCCCGAAGGTTGGCATCGGCGTCTCGACTGGGCGTGAGCAGCAGGTCCGCCAGCTGATCGGTGACCAGGCGGTTGATCTCTTCAGGCATGGTCCGGTCCCGGCTGCGCAACCCGGCCTCCACGTGGGCAATCCGGATGCCCAGCTTCACCGCCACCAGCGCCGCAGCCATCGTCGAATTGACGTCGCCGTAGACCACGACCCACTCGGGCCGGACCCGCTCCAGCACCGGCTCGATGCGCGCCATGATCGCCGCGGTCTGCTGGGCGTGCGAGCCGGATCCCACGTCGAGATTCTCATCGGGACGGGGGATGCCCAACTCTTCGAAGAACCGGTCGCTCATATCGCGATCGTAGTGCTGGCCGGTATGGACCACGTGCTGCCGCAGGTGGGGCGCGCCCCGTCCCGCCAGGAATACCGGCGCGAGTTTCATGAAGTTGGGCCGAGCCCCGACGACGTGTAAAAGCATAGGACTTAGGACTTGGGACTAAGGACTAAGCATAAGGAGGAACCCAGGGACCGTTACAAGACCGGGGCATGGACGACTTAGTCCTGAGTCCTGAGTCCTGAGTCCTGTCAGTAGTGGTGTGTCAGTGAGTGGATGCTGGGCGCATGTTCGGCCCCGGGCAGCTGGAGCACGAAGGAAAACCGGGTCCCCTTCCCGAGCTCGGTTTCCACTTGAAGATCCGATCCCATCGCCTCCACGAACTTGCGGCAGATCGAGAGGCCGAGACCGGACCCGGAGAAGGCGTATTCGCGGTCGTGCTGGCGCCGCCGGAACGGCTCGAAGAGCAGGGTCATGGCCTGAGGCGGGATCCCCCGCCCGGTGTCGCGCACCGCGAACTCGACCCCGAGACCGTTGGGCTCGCCGGCGGAGAGCTCCACCATGCCCTCATCGGTGAACTTGAGCGCGTTGGTGACCAGATTGAGCAGCACCCGGTTGAGCGCCACCGGGTGACCCACCCGGTAGGGGCGCGATGGAAAACCCAGCCGCACTTCCAGACCCTTCTCTTCCGCGATGGGCCGGACGATATCCCGCACCGATTCGAAGATATCCGAGATGGAAAAGGGCATCGGTTCCAGATCGGCCAGCCGGTCGCGGCCGCGGACCAGCTCCACCACGTCGCTCGCGACGGAACTCAGACCGAAGGCCGCGCTGTAGATCAGTCCCAGCTGCCGCTCCTGCAGGGTGGTCACCGGCCCCGAACGCCCCCGGAGCAGGGTCTCCGCCAGGAACAGGATCGACGTCAGGGGCGAGCGCAGATCGTGGGCGACTTCGACCACCAGCTCCAGCCCGTCGGGCCCGGACAGCCGGTCGGCAAAACGCTGGTCCCAGGCCGGCACCATGCGTTCGGACACCTGCTCCATGGCGAGGAGGATGGGCAGCAATTCGGTCTGGGAGGGGACTTGCTCCAGTCGGGCGGCTCGCTCCAGGAACCGGCCCCGGAGCAGCGCCAGGACTCGGCGCGCCAGGGCCGATGGCGTCAGGGGCTGGGCGGCGGGCGCGAGGCCGGTTGAGAGGGCCCGGACTTCGGCCGAGATGGCGGCGGCCACCCGCGCGACTTCTTCCGGCGCGGCCGCGTCTTCCCGTAGGCGTTCCGGCTCGGCGGCCACCTGCTGCTCCGCCGCGGCCAGTGCTTCCAGAGCGACGGATCGGGCGGGGGGCGCCGAACGGGTCATTCGATCGCCCCGGCGTCCTCCTCCCGGAGGATGCTGTGCTTCTCCATGAGGCGGTAAAGCGTGGTGCGGTCGACCTTCGCCAGCCGCGCGGCCTTGGACATGTTCCCGCCGGCGCGGGCGATGAGCCGGGTGAGATAGTCCTTCTCGAACTGGGCAATGATCCGGTCCTTGGCCATATGATAGGGCTCGTCCGGAACCAGCATCGGGGCCACGTGATCGCTCGGGGCATCGCCGCCGGTGCCCTCTTCGTAGATCGGAATGTCGTCCGGCTCGATGACGTGGTCCGGATCGACCAGCACCGCCACGTGCTCGATGACGTTCTGCAGCTCCCGCACGTTGCCCTTCCAGGGCCGCGACCGCAGAAACGCAATGGCCGCATCCGACAGCCGCGGGGTCCGGTCGGGCGTCTGGCGGTGGTGCCGCCAGTAGTGGCTCAGGAAATGGTTGGCGAGCAGGGAAATGTCTTCCGGGCGCTTGCGGAGCGGCGGCAGGTGGATCGGCACCACCCGCAGGCGGTAGAACAGGTCGCCCCGCAGGATGCCGCTCTGGACCGCCTGCTGGGGATCGCGGTTGGTGGCGGAGACGAACCGCACGTCCACCACCGCGTCGGGTTGCTCCGAGCCGACCCGGCGGACCACGCCGTCCTGAATCACGCGCAACAGCTTGGCCTGGAGCGGCAGGGACATCTCCGTCAGCTCGTCCAGGAACAGGGTCCCGCCGTTGGCGGTTTCCAGCAGACCAGGCTTGTCGCGATCGGCGCCGGTAAACGAACCCTTCCGGTGGCCGAACATTTCGGACTCGAGCAGAGGCTCCGGCAACGCGGCACAGTTGATGGCCACCAGCTGCTTTTTGGTGCGCCGGCTGTGGGCGTGAATGAACTGCGCAATGACTTCCTTGCCGGTCCCCGATTCACCGGTGATGAAGACCGAGGCGTCGGTCGCCGCGACCTTGCGGGCCAGCTCGACCGCCTTGCGGAACAAGGGCGAAATCCCGATGAGCGGGGCCCCGCCCGCTTCGCCCTGGGTGGTCTGCTGCAGTACCTGGAGCCGCAGGTCCGACGCCTCGCGGTTCACCATGACCGCGTGCGAGGCCCGGCCGATCAGGACCTGGAGATGGGTGGCGGAGAACGGCTTGGGCAGATAGTCCCAGGCGCCGGCCCGCAGGGCTTCGATGCTGGTGGTGACGCTGGGATTGCCGGTCATCACCACCACGATGGTGTCGCGGTTGGTGTCGAGCGCCGCGCGCAGCAGCTCCAGACCCGAGACTTGCGACATGTAGAGATCGACCAGGATGATGTCGAACTTGCGGCGCCGGACCAGCTCCAAGGCTTCCTCGCCCCGCCCGGCCAGCGTCACACTGTAGCCGTCCATCTGGAGCACGCTCGCGCAGCTTTCCCGGAGGCTACGGTCGTCGTCCACCAGCAGGATCTTGATGCTGGCTTTGACGTCGGCCGGAATCGCCAGCGGGTCCCGTGGGGACGACGGCGGCGCGGCCGGCGGGTCAGACTCTCTGAGGTGCGAGATGCCCATGTCCTTCCAGACTGTGTTGCTTACGAAACCAACGACTGTTGAATCAGCGGAGCAGAAAAGAAGCGAAAACTGTGCCCGGTACCGGGGTTTGTCACAGAGTGACGGCTTCCCGACACGGTGGATTCGCGTGACAACCACCTCCAGCGTAGCAAAGATACTACATATTCGATGGATAGCCGCAACTGCGGACTTTCGTCCCTGTGTCCAGGTGCGGTATCGCACTTGCACCGGGTGATGGCGTTTCGCCATCCCTGGTGCGAGGTTCACTCGGGTGAACGTGATTATTTAGCAGAGCAATATTGGTCGACCGAATCTAACTCGAATGACGAGACGAGTCGTCGGATATGGCAACTTCGATTACCCCCATCACTCCCCAGCCGCTGGGATCCCCCGGTGGGCCCAGGCTTCCTTACCTCCCCTCGGAAACGGGATTGGGACCGGCCGGCGAACAAGGACTGAACCTGTCCCGGCTGTTTCAGTCCCTCAAACGCTTCAAATGGCTGATCCTGGGCGCGACGGCTGTCGGCCTGGGCGGGGGGATGCTGGCCACCCGCTACGTGAGCCCGTCCTACCAGGTGGGAGCAACCATCTGGATTGAAGCCCCAACCGACGACCGGGACGGCGGGGCGCCCATTCAAGGGGAACGATTGCTCCGATCCCGCGCCTGGGTCGATCTGCTCCGCACCTATGTGGTCCTGGATCCGGTGGTCCGGGAACGGCGGCTCTACCTCACTGCCCAACGGGGGTCCGACTCCAGTCTATTTCGCAGTTTCGATCTGGAGTCCCGCTTTCTGCCCGGCGAATACGAGTTCAGCGTGGACAACGCCGGCCGGACCTGGACCCTCAAACACCGCAAGTACCTGGTCACTGAGCAGGGGGGAGTGGGCGACTCGGTGGGCCGCAAGATGGGATTCAAGTGGGCCCCCCGTCCGGCCCGCGCGGCCTACGGGCGCACCATTCGCTTCACCGTCAGCACCCCGCGGGAAGCCTCGGAACGGCTCAACAATCGCCTGACGACGGACCTTCGGGAAGAGACCTTCCTCACGATTCGGTACTCCGATCCGTCTCCGGACGAAGCAGCCGGAACGCTGAATGCCCTGGTGACCCGCTACGTGGACGAGGCCGCGCGGCAGAAGAAGGCCAAGCTCACGCTGCTGGCGGCGGTGCTCGATTCCCAGGTGACCGAGCAGGCCGAACGGCTTCGGATGGCGGAGGAGAACCTGGAGTCCTTCCGGGTGGGCACCATCACCCTGCCGCGGGAAGACCAGCCCCAGATCGCGGCCGGGTTGCAGTCGACCCAACCAACGGTCTACAACCAGTACTACCAGCTCCGCACCCAGCGCGATGAGATCCGGCGCGATCGGCGGGAAATCGAAGAGGTGTTGGGGAAGTTGACCAAGGGCACCACCACGGTCGACGCCTTCCACACCATTCCCGCCGTACGCGGCGCTCCGGACCTGCAACGGGTCTTGACGGAATTCTCGACCGCCGAGTCGCAGCTGCGGACCATGCTGCAGCGCTATACCGAGGAATACAAGGGAGTGAAGGATCTGCGGGAGCAGATCAACAATCTCCGCGATCGCACCATTCCGCTCTACGCCCAGGCCCTGGCGCGGCAGCTCCAGAATCAGGACGATGAGATGTCCGACCGCATTTCCGCCAGCGAACGGGAGATGCGGCTGATCCCCAGCCGGGCGCAGAACGAATCCCGGCTCCGCCGCGAGATGGACCAGGCCGACAATCTCTTCCGCAGCCTCAGCACGTCGAAGCAGGAGGCTCGTCTAGCGGAAGCCAGCGCCATTCCCGACGTCCGCATCGTGGACAGCGCTGAGGTCCCCACCGAGCCCAGCAAGAACAGCACGGCCAGTCTGGTGCTCATCGGCTTCGTCGCGGGACTGGGACTCGGCATCGGGCTGGCGTTGCTGCTCGACCGGCTGGACCACCGGGTCCGCTACCCGGAGCAGGTCTCCCAGGGATTGGGGCTCTCGATTCTGGGAACCATCCCTCAGATCCGGCACCATGGCGCCTCGCCGGAAGAGGCGGCCCAGGTCATCGAGGCATTCCGATCGGTCCGCCTCAACCTGATGCACTCGTACGATCAGGGATCGGTGGTGGCGCTGGCGGTCTCGAGTCCGTCGCCGGGCGACGGCAAGTCCCTGATTTCCTCCAACCTGGCCCTCTCGTTCGCCGAGGCCGGCTATCGCACGGTGCTGGTTGACGGCGACATCCGGCGGGGCGACCTGCACCGGACCTTCGGCGTCGAGCGCCGGCCCGGGCTGCTCGACCACCTGTCGGGCGAGGCCGATCCCACGGCGATTCTCCGGCCCACCACCCATGTCAACCTGATGGTGGTTCCCTGCGGCACCCGCCGTCGACAAGGGCCGGAGCTGCTCGGGAGCGCCCGGATGCAGGATTTCATCAACGTCCTGCGCGGCCGGTTCGAGGTCATCATCATCGATACCCCCCCGCTCGGCGCCGGGATCGATCCCTTCGTGCTGGGCACCGCCACCGGCAACCTGGCACTGGTGCTCCGGGCCGGCGAAACCGATCGCCAGCTCGCGGAAGCCAAGCTGCAGGTGCTCGACCGGCTGCCGATCCGGATGCTGGGGGCGATTCTCAATGACGTGCGGGTGGGCGAGGGTGCGTACAAGTACTACGCCTACAGCTACGGCTACGTGGCCGGCGACGAGGACGTCGCGGAGTTACCGCCGATCAAACGCTGAATAGTGACCTGAGTCGGAAGAGGACGAACGAAGTCGGAGAGGGAAATCGCCTCTTCGACTTTATTCGTTTACGGCCAGGGGACGCTCGGTCGCCGCCCAATCGACCGCGGTGGCGGCCCGCTGCAGCAGCTGATCGGCGTTCGCGCCCTCCACCGGCTCGATAGTCGCGATCCCGGCGCGCACCGAAATCCCACCTTCGGCCCGAATCGCATGGAGATGGTTCTGGAACCGGTCCAATACCAGGAGGGCACCGTCGCGGTCCAGACTGGGGGCCATCACCGCGAAATCGAGGGGAGACAATCGCCCCATGGCATCGGAGCCGCGGACGCAGGCACGGAGGGCCCGGACTACTGCCGAGGCGATGGTGTCCGCTCGGTCCAGTGCCGGCGCGATCTCGGGCGCATTCGCCGAGATCACCAGGCAGGTGACCGGCTCGCGTCGCCGTCGGGCGTCGGCCCAGACCTCGGTGAGTCGCCGGGCCAGTCCCCGTCGATTGTAGATCCCAGTGCCCTGGTCGAGGGTCGACTCGGCCCGTGCGGCATCGTAGACGGCCTTGGCCTTGAGATAGGTGCGGATGCGCGCCAGCAGCATCGGTCCATCGAAGGGCTGGGTCGCGAAATCCCACGCCCCGGCTTCCATCGCTTCGAGCATTCGGGAGCGGCCGTTGGAACCCGCGGTCGTGAGGATGATGGGAACCGCCCAACCGATTGCGGGGTGCGCCCGCAGCCGACGGCACACTTCGGGGCCGCTGATGTCGGGGAGTTGGGTGTCGAGCACGATCAGATCGGGCTGCGAGTCGAGAGCCCGTTCGAAGGCCTGGTTACCGGTAAACGCCCGGATGACCTCGTAGCCTTCAGCGGCCAGGATGCTCTCCAGGCTTCGCGCGGTCCATTCCTGATCGTTCGCAATCAGAATTCGCTGCACTGACCGCACGGTGTGGCCATCAGTCGACATGACGATGTCTGTGAGCAACAGGTACGGACCGGAAACAAGACATCAAGGAGTGATCTCCGCCTTCCGCTGATCCACTCGAACGCATTCGCCGGCAAGAAGTTATGCAGTTGACCCCGGCAGCCATCCGGCTCTAATGCAGAGCGATAGACGGGCCACCCTGGCCGTGACAATGCAATAACCTCACCCAACGCTATGTCCCACAATGATGTGGGTGGTCTGATACGACCAGTGACGGCCTGGGAGTTGCACTGAGGCCGAAGACGGCCGCAGCCTTGGCTAGCATGCTATTCGTGCGACTGGACGTCCGACCTCTCGGGAGACTAGGCTTGGCCATGACTACGCGGGCGACCCTCCGACTGGCGAGCACTCTGCTCCTGGGATTACCGGCAGTACCGGCCACAGCCCAGACACCACCGGTCACCGAAGCCCGTTTGGATACCCGCCGGGCCCAGGCGTCGCGCCGGGAACTTGAAGCCAGCCTCGCTCAGATCGACACGATCCTCAAGTCTCCGGGTTACAGCTCCCGGATCC
>DASWKS010000264.1:0-3856 GCA_036396495.1 Gemmatimonadales bacterium | reverse complement strand
CGACCAGCGCCGCGGTCGGCACCGCGCTGGACCGGGTGCTGGGCCCGGGCCAGTACACCGTCGTCCGGACCGAAGCGGTCGGCCCCAAGGTCGGGGGCGAGCTTCGCACCCAGGCCATCTGGCTGGTGCTGCTCTCGTTCGTCGCGGTGCTGATCTACCTGGCCTTCCGGTTCGAATGGCGCTTCGGCGTGGCCGCCGTGGTCGCGACGGTCCACGACCTGGTCTCGGCCTTCGCCCTCATCGGCATCCTGCGGATCGAAGTGAGCCTCTTCGTGGTCGGCGCGCTGTTGTCGATCGTGGGCTACTCGCTCAACGACAAGATCGTGGTGCTCGACCGGGTGCGGGAGAATCTCCGCAAGCACATGCGGGACAATTTCGCCGCGCTGCTCAACCGGTCCATCAACGAGACCCTGCCGCGAACCGTGTTCACCGGCAGCACGGCGTTGGGCAGCTTGATCGCGCTGGCGGTGCTGGGCGGCGATGTGGTGCGGGGGTTTGCCCTGGTGATGCTGTACGGCGTGATCATCGGCACCTTCTCCTCCATCTTCATCGCGGCGCCCGTCCTGCACTGGATCGAGCAGCGGTGGCCGGGGGCGGCGGTGAAACAGCTCCGGGTGCCGACCAAACAGCCTCCCACCCCGACGTCGGGGCCCGCGGGGCGGAAGACCCAGCCGGTCGCCTGACCGGCCGTGCTGGTCGACACCCACTGCCATCTGGCCGATCCGGCGTTCGACGCCGACCGCGACGCGGTACTGGCCCGGAGCCGGGCCGCGGGCGTATGGCACGTGGTGGTGGTGGGCGAAACCCCGGAGCGGGCCCGTCAGGCCATCGGACTGGCCCTGCGGGTGCCGGGCGTGTCGGCCACGGCGGGGCTTCATCCCCACGAGGCCAAGGCCTGGAGCAACGACACCGCCACGTGGCTGGCCCAGGCACTGACCGATCCCGTGGTGGTGGCGGTGGGCGAGACCGGGCTCGACTATCACTATGATTTCTCGCCCCGGGACCTCCAGTTGAAGGCCTTCGAGGCCCAGCTGCAACTGGCGGCGACGCTGGGCCGGCCCGCGATCATCCATGCTCGAGAGGCCGACCCGGATATCATCAGCGTGCTGCGAAACCAGCCCGGCGCGATGGCCATTCTCCATTCGTTTTCGAGCGGCCCGGACCTGCTTCGGGCCGCGGTTGCGCTGGGCCATTACGTCTCGTGGAGCGGCATGATCACGTTCCGCAACTGGCAGCTGGATGGCCTGATGCGCGAGGTGCCGCTCGACCGGCTGCTGGTCGAAACCGACGCGCCCTACCTGGCGCCGGTGCCGCACCGCGGCAAACGCAACGAGCCGGCCTTCGTCCGGGCTACGGCGGAACGGCTGGCGGCGGTGGTGGGACTGGAGATCGAGGCCTGCATGGCCCAGACCGGAGCAAACGCCGTCCGGGTCTTCGGAACCCGGCTGGCCGGGACTAGCGACGAGCGACCAACCCCATGAGTGCAACGATACCGGTTCCCAGCGATATCGCCATCGCCCAGGCCGCCACGCTGCGCCCCATCAGCGAGGTGGCCGCCGACGCCGGTCTGGGCCCCGAGGAGTTTCTCCCCTACGGCCGGTACAAAGCCAAAGTCACAGCGGCTGCGGTGGCCGGCCGCGCTCCGCGCGGCCGGCTGGTGCTGGTGACGGGGATCAATCCCACGCCCGCCGGGGAGGGGAAGTCTACCGTCACGGTGGGCGTGAGCCAGGCCTTCCGGCGGCTGGGGAAGAAGGCGATGGTGTGCATCCGCGAGCCGTCGCTGGGACCGGTCTTCGGGGTGAAGGGCGGCGCAGCCGGCGGGGGATACGCCCAGGTGGTGCCGATGGACGAGATCAATCTCCATTTCACCGGCGACTTTCACGCCATCAGCTCGGCCCACAACCTCCTTTCCGCCCTGCTGGACAACCATCTGCACCAGGGAAACGCGTTAGGCATCGACTCGCGCCGGATCACCTGGCCCCGGACCATCGACATGAACGATCGGGCCCTGCGCTCGGCGGTGGTGGGCCTGGGCGGCCTCAACGGCGGTCCCACCCGGGAAGAGCGCTGGGTCATCATCCCCGGCTCGGAGGTCATGGCCATTCTCTGCCTGGCCGCCGACCTGCCCGATCTCGAAGCCCGCTGCGGCCGGATCATTGTGGGCCTCACCCGGGACCGGAAGCCGGTGACGGCACACGATCTCAAGGCGGCCGGCGCGATGACCCTGCTGCTCAAGGACGCGCTGCTGCCGAACCTGGTCCAGACCCTCGAAGGCGGTCCGGCCCTGGTGCACGGCGGACCGTTCGGCAATATCGCGCACGGCTGCAATTCGCTGGCGGCGACCCGGCTGGGGCTCTCCCTGGCCGACATCGTGCTCACCGAGGCGGGATTCGGGGCCGATCTGGGGGCCGAGAAGTTCTTCGACATCAAGTGCCGCATGGGCGGGCTCCAGCCCGAGGCGGCCGTGGTGGTCGCCACGGTGCGCGCCCTCAAGATGCACGGCGGCGTCAACAAGACCGCGTTAGGCACTCCCGATGTCCCAGCCCTGGAACGGGGCCTGGCCAACCTCGAGGCCCACGTGACCAACGTGGGTAAATTCGGGGTACCCGTGGTGGTGGCGCTGAATCGGTTCGTGAGCGACGCGCCGGAAGAGATCGACGGGGTGCTCGAGGCCTGCGCCCGCTGGGGGATCCGGGCGGCGGTGTCGGAGGTGTGGGCCAAAGGCGGCGAGGGCGGTGAGGCCGTCGCGCGGGAGTTACTCGCCCTGCTGGAGGAAGGGAAGGCGGCTTTCAAACCGCTCTACGACACCGACCAGCCCATCGCAGCCAAGATCGATACCATCGCCCGCGAGATCTACGGCGCCGATGGGGTCGATCTCCTGCCCGCGGCGCAGCGGGCCATCGCCCAATGCGAGGCGATGGCGCTGGGTCACACCCCGGTGTGCATCGCCAAGACCCAATACTCGTTCAGTGATGATCCCACCCGCCTGGGGCGTCCGCGCGGCTTTCGCATTACCATCCGGGACGTGTATCCCTCGGCCGGAGCCGGCTTCGTGGTCGCGTTGGCCGGCGACATCATGACCATGCCGGGGCTGAGCAAGACCCCGGCGGCCGAAGCAATGAAGGTCCATGCGGATGGCACGATTGAGGGGTTGTTTTAACCCGAGGCGTTCCCGGTTCCCCGTTCCGGGTGCAGAGTGCGGTGCTGTGTGCGGTGCCAGGTGCCAGCTAAGATCCTTCGCTGCGCTCAGGATGACGAACGCTGCGCCCAGGATGACAGCGGTGGGTCAGGTCCAGCACGCAGCACCTGGCACCTAGCACCGCACCCAGCACCGCACCTGGAACCCGGAACGGGGAACCCGGAACGACAACCAGACCCCAGGACTTGACATGATTGGAACAATCCACACCGACCGCGCGCCGAAAGCCATCGGTCCCTACAGCCAGGCTACCACCTGGAGCGAGCTGGTATTCACGGCGGGGCAGATCGCGCTCGATCCGGTGTCGATGGACGTGGTGCCGGGCGGGATAGCGGAACAGACCGATCGGGTGCTTCAGAACCTGCGGGCAGTGCTGGAGGCCGCCGGATCCGGCCTGGACCGGGTGCTCAAGACCACGGTCTTTCTGGCCGACATGGCCGACTTCGCCGCGATGAACGAGGTCTACACGAACTACTTCGGGCAACATCGGCCGGCGCGATCCACCGTCGCGGCGGCCGGTCTGCCCCGGGGAGTCCGGGTCGAAATCGATTGTGTCGCGTTCCGAAATCCGTAGCCGGACGGAGCGGGGACTCGTGACCAGCTTGAGGGGGCGGATCGGGCCTGGTGGTCTGGCCGGTCTTCAAAACCGCGACGGAG
>DASWKS010000263.1:0-12815 GCA_036396495.1 Gemmatimonadales bacterium | reverse complement strand
CCCGGAACACGCCTGTCTGCAGGAGATCGGGCGAGCGGAATACGTGGGCTGCACTGACCACGACGCGCTGGAAGGGTTCCGCCTGCTGGCGAGGGCCGAGGGAATTCTGCCGGCCCTCGAGTCAGCCCACGCCATCGCCGTGGGGGTCCGGTTGGCCCGGGGCGCGGCTCGGCCGATGGAGATTCTGGTCAATCTCTCGGGAAGAGGCGACAAGGATCTCGAGACCGTCCTCCGACACCCGGAAGAGGGAAGCGGGGAGAGGGGAGGCGGGCTTTGACCCGCTACAGCCAGCTGTTTCGTCGCCTCGAAGCCCAGCACGAGGGGGCGTTCGTACCGTTTCTGGTTCTGGGTGATCCCGATCCGGAAACCAGCCTCGAACTGATTCGCTGCCTGGTCTCCAACGGTGCCGACGCCCTGGAGTTAGGCCTTCCTTTCAGTGATCCCGTGGCTGATGGTCCGGTCATCCAGGCGGCCGGGACTCGGGCCCTGTCGCGGGGGGCTACGCTCGACCAGGCCTGGACCATCCTGGCAGCCGCCCGCAGCGAGTTTCCCGCCGTCCCGATCGGCCTGCTGGTCTACGCCAACCTGGTCCTCCACCGGAGCGCCGAGTCCTTTTACCGGGCGGCGGCGGAGGCGGGAGTCGATTCCGTTCTGGTAGCCGATGTCCCGCTCCTGGAGTCGGGCCGGCTGCGGACCTTCGCCCAGGCCCGAGGTATCGCGCCTGTGCTGATCGCCCCGCCCAACGCGGACGACGAGCGTCTTGCGGCCGTGGCGGCTCAGAGCGAAGGCTACGTGTATGTCACGTCGCGTCCCGGCGTCACCGGCGCGGATCAGGCGCTGCAGCAGGACGGCGCCCGAGTCATCCGAACCCTGCGAGCGGCCGGCTCCGCGCCGCCCCTGCTGGGCTTCGGCATCGCGGCCCCCGACCACGTGCGCCGGGCCCTCGAGCTCGGGGCGGCGGGAGCGATCTCGGGTTCCGCAGTGGTGCAGCACGTGGCGGGAAACCTGGAAGACCGGATCCAAATGCTCCGGAGCGTGGGCCGGTTCACCGCCGAGATGAAGGCCGCGACCCGAATCGGGTCGCTTAGTCCTCAGTCTTGAGCCCTGAGTCCTGAGGTTACCATGCAGCCCATTCAGCCTGCGTCCATGCCGGTGCCCAAGGGACACTATACGCCCGGGATCAGCGCCAACGGATTGGTATTCGTCTCGGGGCAGCTGCCGATGGATGCCAGCGGCAGTATCGTCTCCGGCGGTGTCGTCGGCCAAACCGAACGGGCGCTTCGCAACGTGGAGATGATCCTCCAGGCGGCGGGAAGCGGACTGGATCGAGTGGTGCAGATGACTATCTACATACCCGACGGCGAGCTGTGGGGCGAAGTGAATCAGGTCTACGCCCGGATCATGGGCAATCACCGTCCGGCCCGCGCGGTGGTACCGGTGGCCGAGCTCCACTATGGTGCCTTGATCGAGATCCAGGCAATCGGGCTCGCCCCCTGACCTGCGCTATCTTCTCGCCATGCCCCTTTCCCGGTTCGCTGCGATTCTCCTGTTGGTTCCCGGGCTGGTGGCCGCCCAGGATCCGGTGCGTCCGCCGATCGACGCGGCGCTGGATCGCATCCACCAATTCAACGAATGGACCCTGGCCCAGCAGGTGGAGCTGTGCCAGGTAGCGGCCCCGCCGTTCAAGGAGGCGGCCCGGGCCGCCGAGTTCAAACGGCGGCTGGAGCAGCTCGAGTTGCGCAACGCCCGGATCGACTCGGTCGGGAACGTCATCGCGGAACGGCCCGGGACCCAGGGCGGCCCCCGGGTGATGCTGAGCGCCCATCTGGACACCGTGTTTCCCGACAGCATCGAGGTGACCGTCCGGCGGGAGGGGACCCGATTCGAAGGCCCAGGGATCGGCGATGACTGCCGCGGGCTGGCGGTGCTATTAGCGGTGGCCCGTACCCTTCAGGAATCCGAGGTCCGGACCCTGGGTCCGATCATCTTCGTCGGCACGGTCGGCGAGGAAGGGGCCGGCAATCTCCGCGGCGTGCGTCACCTGGTCGATCGGCAGAGCGCGGGCCGGATCGATAATTTCATCTCGGTCGACGGGACCGGACTCAGCGCGGTCCATCGGGCGGTCGGAAGTCATCGCTACCGGGTCAGCATCCGCGGACCCGGTGGGCACAGCTTCGGGGATTTTGGCATTCCCAATCCGCTCCACGCTCTGGGACGGGCCATCGCCGGGATCGCGCAGCTCACCGTTCCGGTTTCGCCTCGGACCACATTCAGCGTGGGGATCATCGAAGGAGGAACGTCGGTCAACGCCATCGCCATGGCCGGCTCGATGGACATCGACCTCCGTTCGGAGGGCCAGGCCGCACTGGACACCCTCGACGCCAGGATGCGGCACGCGGTGGCCGCGGCGGTCGATGCCGAACACGCGCGCTGGCCCGGCACCACGGCCCGTCTCACCGCCGAGCTGCGCGACATTGGAAAGCGGCCGGCTGCGACCCAGCCGGACACCAGCGCTATCATCCGCGCCACGGTGGCCGCCGCGCGCGCCCTGGGCTTTGTCCCCGCCCTGACGGCCTCGAGCACCGACGCCAACTATCCCATGAGCACCGGGATTCCCTCGGTCACGATCGACGGCGGTGGAACCGGTGGTGGAGCCCACTCACTCGGCGAATGGTATGACGACGGGAAGGACGGTTGGCGCGGGCCGCAGTGGGCCTTGCTGCTGGTGCTGACTCTGGCCGGGCTGGCGGGCTGACCACCAGGACGAAGGACTCACCAAGTCCTTAGTCCTGCTGTTACAGCGGCCACCCGGCGGGCCGCTCTTTCAGTAGCAACAGAATCGGCGCCCGCAGGTCGCCCGCAAACAGCGTACTCTCGAACGGGGTACTCCGCTCGGTATCATCCCGATCCGGCCCCATCCAACAGGTGAGCATCAGGTGCAGCACCGGCTGGTCGAGCAGTCCCGTCGGGGTTGCGCGCGGTGGACCGAACGACTTGGCATCGCGCAGGATCGCCACGACCCGGCCGGAAACCCAGGCATGATGCTCGGCCAGGCCCTCCAGCATCCGATAGGTCAGGATTGTGGACTCCCCGCCACGGGTGACGACTCCGAACACCAGCGCTTCGAACCGACCGGGCCGCGGGAAGAGGGCCACACCAAAGTTGAACCCGGCCCCCGCATCGTTCGCCGCGGCAAGGGTTTCGGTCAATAGGTCGTGCACGGCCAGGACGTTGGCGTTGCGTGGATCCACTCGACGGTACCTCCAGACCGGTACGCTATGCAGGGAGCGGGCCGACTGCGCGGTCGAAGGAGGTCGAAGGGGTCGAAGAGGTCGAAGGCTACCGGCTGGTGGTCTCATCGCTGGAAGCTTCGGGAAACTGGATGGCGAACTCCGCTCCTTCACCGGGTGTGCTGCGGACCGTGATCGAGCCGCCCCACCCTTCAACCACCCCTCGCACGATGGCGAGCCCCAGACCGGATCCCGAGGACGTCGTCGAGAATCGGGGTTCGAAGATATGAGGCAGCACCTCGGCGGGAATTCCCTTCCCATCGTCCTGCACCAGCAGCGTATTCGGCTCGAAGCGCATGATCACTTCGCGTGCGTCCGCATTGCGGCTGTTGTCGCACAGGTTGAGCAGGACTTCCTTGAGCTCGTCCCGCCTGGCTCGGACCCGGATGTGCTCGGGGATCTCGACCGTGATGTCCAGCCCGGGAGCGAGGTGATGCAACCCGGCCACCTCCTCCGCCACCGACTTGAGCTCCACCGCCTCGAGCGGCGACGCGGATTCGGCCGGGGCGGCGAAACGGCTGAAGCCCCGCGCGATCGCGTCCAGCCGGTCGATCTCCGCCAGCAGCCGCTCCGAAGTCTCCTCCAGCGCGGTATCGAAGTGTTCGGGCCGCCGTTCCCGTACCCGCCGCAGATGCTGGATACCGAGCCGGAGCGGAGTGAGCGGGTTCTTGATGGCATGCGCCACCTGATTCGCCACGTCGGCCCAGGCGAGCACTCTCGCGGCCCGGGTGGCCTGGGTGACGTCATTCACCGCGATGACCCAACCTTCGACGCCCTCGAGCCGGGCCAGCCGGACCGCATACCGGCGGGCCGCGTCGTCGAGCTCCAGATCGCGGAGCGGGGCGTCAGTGCTGCCGAGCAGATCGATCAGGGGCCGCCACGCCGGGTCGACCGCGTCGGCCAGGGGGCGGCCCCGAAGCAGAGGCGTGCCGAGCATTTCTTCCGCGGTGCGATTGGCCAGCAGGATCTGGCCCAACCCGTCCACGGCGACCACCCCGGTCGAGACCGTCGCCAGCACCGACTCGGTACGACGCCGCGCGGCCTCCAGGGCGTCCTGCCCTGCCCGGACGTCGGCCGCCATGCGACCGAACGCATCGAACACCGGGGCGAATTCCCGGGTTGGCGTGACTTCGCGCGGAGGAGCCGGGAGCCCTCTGCCTAACGCCAGGGCGGTCTGCCGCAGCTCGTCCACCGGCCGGCTCAACATCCGGGCCGCGAGCCGCGCGGCGCCGACCGCGGCCACCACGCCCAGCAGAGTCGCCAGCACGAAGAAGAACGCGGTATCGAGCTGCCGCTCGACCAGTTCACGGTCCCCGGCCGGCTGGACCGTACTGAGCACCGCGGGGGCGCGGCCGCTGGCGTTCGGGATCGGGATGTACCCGGTCAGCACCAGCCGCTGGGTCCGTGGTGCCGCGAAGGAATCGCCTTCCAGCACCAGCGCGTGCCACGCTTCCGGCTCGAGCAGCGGCGGCAGCAGCCCCAGCGCCGGCAATACCGGCTCGCTGGCGGACTCGAGCAATCCCTCGCGATAAATGCCGATGCTGGTATCCAGCCGCCGGGCGGTTTCGCGCACCGCCTCCCCGGTCGATGCGGCCGCGTCGCGCAGGATTCGTTGCAGGACCAGATCGCGGCTCTGGCGGGCTTCACCCGCCAATTGTCGGACGCTGAGGACCGACAGCAGCGCCGCCGGCACGATGAAGAAAACGGCCAGGGTCAGCGCCAGCCGGGTTTCGAAGGAGCGGCGGGCCAACGGAGATCGCACCCGGATCGCGATCCCTGCCACCCACGCCGCGGCCAGCCAGAGCAGGACGATGATGACCAGATCACCCAGGATCACCAGACCCCCGCGCACCGCGATGGTCTCCGGCCGCCCCAGCCCGATGACGATCTTGGCTTCATGCGATCCGGCCGGCAGCACCACCAGCCGGGACGCGCGCAAGGCCCAGTCTTCCCGCCGCCACCGGCCTGCCACGCGGGTGGAATCGGTGAGGGTCACCGGATTCACCGCCATGCTGTAAAGCTGGGGTCGCTCGCCTTCCAGCACCCGCCCCAGTGTGGCCGGCGGCACCAGCTGCGACCGCGGCGCCACCGCCACGATCAGCACCCGGGCGGAGTCGAGCCGGCGGGTGAGGACGTGATGGACCCCCGGTCCTGCTGGCACCTGGGCCACCGCCTGACCCGGAACCGCCGTCAGCGCCAGCGCGCCGAGCTCGGCGTCGGAGAGCGGAATCGCGTCGATGGCCACGTCGACCACCGGCGTCGGACCGGACCACACCATCAGCCGGATGGGATACCGTTCACGGTGCAGACCGGAGTGGCGCCAGGCGCGGTAGAGCTCCGCGGCGTCGAAAGCCCCGCCCCCTGCAGCGATCGCATTCCCCAGATCCACCAGCCGCGGCTCCGCCAGCGGATCGGGCTCCACGCCCAATACCGCGAGGTCCGAGAGAGCCAGGTCGGTTCGCCCCGCCAGGGCACTCCCCCAGGTGATGAGCGCCGCGCCCGATCCGGCGGCAAGCGAGATCCCCAGGAGCGTGGACCACACCGGAGCCGGCCGGGTGACCAGCAGAATGGCGGGTAGCCAGAGCGCGGTATACCACGCCGGCCATCCCGGCCGGCCGGTGAAGACCAGAACACCCACCGCGGCCACCACGATGCTCCAGGCCCCACCGATCACCGGCCATTCCGGTCTGCCCGGCGCGGCCCGCACCCGCAACAGCCCGCAGGCCAGCACGATCAGGGCGACGGTGGGCAACAACAACGCGAGGTGCCAGACCAGCCAGAGAGAAACCGGAACACCGGTGGCCGGCGGCGTAATGCCGTGACCCAGCTGGCGGGTGAGGTAAGGCGTAGCGAGCGCGATCAGGTAACCCGCTATTCGCGCCGGCCAGAGCGGCAAGCGGACCGAATACCACAGCACGGTCGCGAGCACCGATGCCACCGCACCGGCGGCGGCCAACGCGCCGGCCGATCCCGACAGCGGCCCCAGGGTTCGGCTGAAGAAAGCGGCGGGCGAAAACGCCGCCGGCCACAGCGCCTGACCCAGAGGCGCGCGCAGCGCCAGCACCAATCCCAACGCCACCGGCAGCAGCCGGAGCATCGGGCTTTCGCCGGCAAGGGCCGTGGTGACCAGCAGCAAAACGACCAGCCAGCCGAGGCTGCGAGACGATCGCGCCACATGGGCCGAGACCGCTTCGGAGCGTTCCGGCGGTTCGGCCGCGATGGCGAGCACCGGCGCGGCCGCGGGCCAGCGCGTCAATCCGGCGGGAGCATCGAGCGGCCGTTCGAACCGGATGGTGGCACCTACCTGACTACCCAGCGGGGAGGCCAGATCTTCCACCACCGCAGGTACCGTGGGATCGCGCCACAGCGGAGCGGCCACGACCACTGTCCCGCCGCCGGTCCGATGGCGGCGAACCTCGAGCACCACGTAGAATGCTGTTCGAATGACTTCGAGCGAGTCTCCATTTACCGCGGGCGCTATCAGAAACCGACCCGACCAGACCTGGGGCGTTCCATCGTCCGCCAGGAGGCCGACCGCCAGCGTGGGTCCGTCGCCGGCGGAGAGCCGCCGGAGCGCCTTCAGGGCGGCCTCGGCGTTCGTGACATCGATCCGGGCGGCCGCGTTGGCGATTCGTTCCAACCGTTCCCGCAGCCGGTCGAGCTCGGTCGAGATCGAGACCGCGTCGCGCCGGGCCAGCTCGACATCACGCTCGTGGTCGGATCGATCCAGCCGGATCCGCCATGCCTCGGTGACCACGAGAGCGCCTGCCAGAATCAGCCCCACCAGCCCCGCAGTCCGGCGGCGCCACGAGTCGCTACCCCAACTGGTGGCGGCGGCCACCACGAAACCCGCCGCCGCGGCCAGCACCACCGGACCGGGCTCCGGACTGCGCAGCCATTCGCCCGCGGCAATCGCCACGAACCCGATCCCGACGATCCAACCGAGCATCCGAGGCGTCAGATGAACCGTCCTGTACGACTCCACGAACTGACCCCGGACGAGGCGCGGGAGTCGCTGCGAGCCTCCGGCCGGCTCCTGCTTCCGGCCGGGACTCTCGAGATGCGAGGTCGCCACCTCCCGCTCGGCACCGACAGCATGCTGCTCGAGCGCTTGGCCGACGATCTTTCAGCCCGCACCGGGGTGCCCCGCGCGCCGGTGGTGCCGGTCGGAGTGCATTTCCGACGCGACGAGACCGCGCCGGGGGTCGCAGCTCTCACCCGCAAGACTTTGCATCGGGTCATGAACGAACTTATCGCGTCGTGGGAGGAGGGCGCAGGGGTGCGCGAGACCATCATCCTCACCGCCCATGCGGCCGAGCCGCATGTGGAGGCGCTCAGCACCATCCGCGCGCGCGGCAGCGTGCGAGTGGTCGATGTCCTCGGATTCGATTTCCGAGCCTTCCTCGATCACCCCCGGCCCACCGTGCACGGCGGCGAGCTGGATACTTCGCTGCTGCTCTTCGTGGCCCCGGAGCTGGTGCGAGATGCCGAGACGGTGACTCGGCTTTCAGCTTCCCGGGAAAAGGGGGGCCGGATACATGAGTACATTTTGGAGCAGGTGGAGGCTCGGTGGCTTCGGCCACAGCCTGTTTAACTCAATGTTCAACATAAACTTACGAAGACACGTCACAAGCTGAAACTTTTATCGTCCACAGTCCGTCTAACGCCCTGTGGTTGCATCCTTTACACTCTGCCATGGAAGTCGTGAGATGATCTGCCGCTCCGCCTTCGTTTTTGTCTTGGCTCTGGTCCCCGGGTTGGCCCCGGCCCAGCAGCCCGCCGCAGTCCCACCCCGGCCGGAGCCCACCGCCCAGCTCTCCTTGAGTGAGGCGCTGACCCAGGCCCGGTCCAAGAGTCCCGCCTACCGGCAGGTCTTGAACGATGCCGGTCCGGCGCGAGTCGCGGTGCGGGCGGCCTATGGTGCCTTCCTCCCCCAACTCGATGTCCGCGGCGGGATGGGATACGTCGGCTCCGGCTCCTCGACCTTCGGCGGGTCGACCTTCAACCAGACCTCGCCGTCCATCACCTCCAGCTACGGGGTGGATCTGAGCCTTTCGCTGAGCGGGGCCACCCTGGTGGGGCCGGCCACGGAAAAGGCTACCCAGCGGGCCGTGGAGGAGGACATCAGCAACGCGACGATTACCCTCGACAACGACGTGACCGTCCAGTACCTGACCGCGCTGCAGGCGGTGGCGCAGACCGACGTGGCGCGGCAACAGGTGCAGCGCAATACCGAATTCCTGGAGCTGGCGCGGGCCCGGTTCCAGGTGGGTCAGGCCACTCTGCTGGATGTACGCCAGGCCGAAGTCACCAAAGGTCGCTCCGATCTCGATCTGCTGGTGGCGGCCCAGGCTGAGAACGAAGCGAAGCTCGAGCTGCTCCGGCGGATCGGGGTGGAGTTGGCGGGGTCGGTCACCGAGCTCGCGCTCACCGATTCGTTCCCGGTGACCGAGCCGGCCTTCGACGAGCGTCAACTGCTGTCCACCGCCCAATCGGACAACCCCTCGCTCCGCGCCCTCCGAGCCAGGGAGGACGCCAGCAGCCAGAATGTGAAGGCGGCCCGGTCGCAGTATCTGCCGACCCTGAGCTTCGTGGCGGGGTGGAGCGGATTCACCCAGGAGTTCACCAACACCGACGTGCTGCTCAGAGGCCGGACCGAGAATGCCAAGATCGATCTCGCCAGCTGTGATTTCCAGAACGCGCTGATCGGCGCGCTGCCGGGTGGCGGCGTCCCGGGATTCCCGAATGGGGGCATCATTTCCGACTGCCGCAACTTCGTGGGGCTGGACGCCACCGGCGAGGCGCTCTCGCCCGAGATTCGGGCCGACCTTCTGGGCGCTAACAACGTGTTCCCCTGGAGCTTCCGGGAACAGCCCTTCCAGGCTTCGCTGCGGATCTCGGTCCCGATCTTTCAGGGCTTCAGCCGGAATCTTCAGGTGGCTCGGGCCCACGCGGCTCGAGAGGACGCCGAGGAGGCGGTCCGCGCGCGCCAACTCCAGGTTCGTACCGAAGTCCAGGGGCGCTACCTCGGGATTCAGACGGCCTGGCAGGCCATCGCGGTGCAGGAGGGCAGCCGGGCGGCCGCCCGGGACCAGCTGCAGCTGGCCCAGGAACGGTTCCGGCTGGGGAACGGCAGCGCGCTTGAAGTGACCGACGCGCAAACCGCCGTCACCCGGGCCGAGGCCGATTACGTGAACGCTGTGTACGCCTATCACCGCGCCATCGCCGCGCTCGAGTTCGCGGTGGGCCGTCGTCTCCGTTAAGCGAGGAACGCCATGTCGCGTCGCACCAAGATCGGACTCTTCGTCGGGCTGCTGGTGGCGGTGGTCGTCGCCATCACGGCTCTCTCGGCCTCCCGCCGCGGCGGGCGGGCCACGGAGGTCCGGATCGAGCCGGTGACCAAGCGGGATCTCGTGGCGGTGGTGACCGCAAGTGGCAAGATCGAAGCGAAGTCCCAGGTGGACATCAGCTCCGACATCACCGGCCGCATCGTCAAGATCACGGTGCGAGAGGGCGATCTGGTCAAGGCGGGCCAGCTGCTGGTCCAGATCGACCCGTCCCAGTACCAGTCGGTGGTGCAGCGCTCGGAAGCGTTCCTGCAGGCGAGCCAGGCCTCGCTGATGCAGGTCAGGGCCAACCGGGATCAGACCAAGCGGCAGCTGGATCGCGCCCTCGAGATCAAGCGGACCAACCCCAACCTGATCTCGGCCGAGTCGGTGGAGCAGGCCCAGCAGGCGTACGACGTGGCGCTGGCGACCTACAACTCCAATGCGAGCCAGGTCGATCAGGCCCGGGCCCAGCTGCAGGAGGCCAAGGACAATCTGGCCAAGACCCGGATCTACGCGCCGATTGCCGGCCGAGTGACCCGCCTGGCCGTGGAGGAGGGCGAGGTCGCCGTGCCGGGCACCTTCTCCCGCGAGACCGGCCTGCTGATGCGGGTGTCCGACCTCTCGGTGATCCTGGCCAAGGTGGACGTGGACGAAACCGATGTCGTCCGGCTCTCGCTGGGCGATTCGGTCGCCGTGTCGATCGATGCCTTCCCCGATACCAGCTTCATAGGCCGGGTGACCGAGGTCGGCAACAGCGCCAAGCTGGCGGCTCAGTCGGGCGGCGCCAGCACCGATCGGGCGGTGGATTTCGAGGTCGAGATCCAGCTGGAAAACCCTCCGAGCGACATCCGGCCCGACCTGAGCGCCACCGCCCGGATCGTGACCGACACCCGTAAGGAATCGCTCTCGATCCCGATCATCGCGCTGACGGTTCGGGAGCATGAAGACGTGCCGAACGAGCTCAAGTCGGTCGACAGTGCCACCCGCAAGAAGCACGAGCGGGAGGGCGTCTTCGTGGTCCGGGGCGGGCTCGCCTCGTTCCTGCCGGTCAAGGTCGGGATCGCCGGTGAAGAGCACTTCGAAGTCGTCACCGGGCTCAAGGCCGGGGACTCAATCGTTGCCGGGCCCTATCAAGCCATCCGCGACATGAAGGACAGCACCAAGGTGAAGCAGCAGCAGGAGCGGCCGACGAACGGCCGACCGGGAGCGCCCAAGTGAGCGACCTGGTCATCCAGCTGCGTGACCTGCACCGCGAGTACCTGATGGGCAGCGAGCAGATTCGGGCGCTGCAGGGCGTGACCCTGGCCATCCGCCGCAATGAGTACCTGGCGATCATGGGGCCCTCCGGCTCGGGCAAGTCGACCCTCATGAACCTGCTGGGATGCCTCGATACCCCGTCGGCCGGCGAGTACTGGCTCAACGGGCAGGAGGTCTCGCGCCTGTCGGACAACGCGCTGGCCCGGGTCCGGAACCGCGAGATCGGCTTCGTGTTTCAGACCTTCAACCTGCTGCCGCGCGCCTCGGCCCTGCAGAACGTGGAGCTGCCGATGGTGTATGCCGGGGCCAGCGCCCGGGAGCGGCGCGACCGGGCCGCGGACGCCCTCGGCCGGGTGGGGTTGGGTGACCGGATGGACCACCGGCCCAACGAGCTCTCCGGCGGCCAACGCCAGCGCGTGGCCATCGCCCGGGCGCTGGTGAACCGGCCCTCGATTCTGCTGGCCGACGAGCCCACCGGCAATCTGGACAGCGCCACCAGCGAAGGCATCATGCGGGTCTTCGGCCAGCTCCAGGCCCAGGGACAGACCGTCATCCTGGTGACCCACGAGGCCGATATCGCGGCCCACGCCCATCGGGTCGTCACTCTGCGGGACGGCCGGATCGAGAACGACCGGGCCCAGACCCGGGTGGCCGCGGCCTGATGGCCTGGCTCGAGGCGGTCCGGCTCGCCCTGCACACCATCCGGGCCCAGAAGCTCAAGAGCTTCTTCTCGTTGGTGGGCGTGCTGATTGGTGTGACCTTCCTGATCGCCGTCGTGTCCATCGTGCAGGGCATGAACGTGTACATGGAAGATCAGTTCGCCAACCGGCTGGTGGGCCTCAATGCCTTCCAGCTGCGCCGCATGCCCGGCATCAACACGGGTAACGTCTCCGAGGAAACCTGGCGGGAGTGGTTGCGCCGTCCCCGTATTACCTATGCCGACGCGGATTACATCCAGTCCCGGGTGGAAACCCCGGCCGTCTTTTCCCGTTACTGCTCCGAGCGGCTCGTTGTGGCCCGGGGCGGCAAGCTGGCCAAGGACATCGAAGTGATGGGTACCGACGCCAGCTGGTTCGCGATGAAACGCTGGAACATTCCGCAGGGGCGCCCCTTCTCGCCCCAGGAAGTCCGGGCCGGGTCGGCCGTCGTCGTGATCGGTGACCTGCTGGCGGAAAAGCTGTTCGAGGGGAGCGATCCGATCGGAAAAGACGTGTCCATCAGCGGACTGCCCTATCGCGTGATCGGGGTGGTGGAGAAGCAAGGCAACCTGTTCGGGATCTCGATGGACAAGTTCGTGGTGGTCCCCTTCAACGCCCCGGTCCGGCGCGAAATCTGCCGCTGGAACACGCTGGACGAGTTCCACGTGCAGACGGCCAACCTGCAGGTGATGCAGCTGGCCAAAGACGAGGTCGAGTCGATCATGCGGGTCCGGCGTGGGCTCAAGCCGGCTCAAGAAAACAATTTCGCGCTCCAGACCGCCGAGGGGGCGCTGGAAGGCTGGCGCAAGATCTCTCGGATCATGTTTGCCGCCCTTCCCGGGCTGGTCGCCATCTCGCTGGTGGTCGGCGGCATCGTGATCATGAATATAATGTTGATGGCGGTGGCGGAACGGACCCGGGAGATCGGGATCCGGAAGGCCCTGGGCGCGCGCAGGCGTGACATCCTGGCGCAATTCGTGGTGGAGTCGGCCACGCTCTCCCTGGTCGGCGCCATCCTCGGCATCGGACTCGGCATCGCGCTGGCGTTCACCGTGAAGGGGCTCACACCCTTTCCCGCCGCGGTTGCCCCCTGGTCGGTGGGCCTGGCTGTGGTGTTAGGCATCTCGGTCGGCATGGCTGCGGGGATCTATCCCGCCAACCGCGCCTCCAAGCTCGATCCCATCACCGCCCTGAGGGCCGAATGAGCCGGACCGGCTTCGTCGCCTCGCTCGCCCGATTGG
>DASWKS010000262.1:0-1876 GCA_036396495.1 Gemmatimonadales bacterium | reverse complement strand
GGCGGTCATTCTGCTCGTGGCTTGGTTTCTCGGGTTCAGCGTAATCCCCGTGGGGGGAAGCCTCATTCACCTCCTTCTGGTGCTCGCGATCATCGCCGTCGCGTGGCACTTCCTTGGAGGGCGTCGCGTCCGTGCTTGAGCGGCGGCTGAACGCTGGACGACGTACTCGCTCAGGACCTCCCCCGTGACAATGGGACCACGCGGGGAGGGGGGCTGAGCATCTGGCCCCTCTACCGCTGGCCCTGAGGCACGTCCAAATGTGGTCTTCGTTGAGCTCGTCTCGCGTCCGGTACAGCCTTCCCGCCATTCTGCTGGCGCTCTCGCCGGCACTTGCCGCCTCCCAAACCCTGCCGGCACTTGCCGCCTCCCAAAGCGTTCCGTCCCGTGCATCGGGCGCCGATAGCGTCGTGATCGCGGCAGGCGCCCGGCACCAGGCCGGCGGTCTGCACCGGTTCTTCTTCGGAAGCAACTATCGCGATCTCTGGACCACGCCCGTGATGGTACCGGTGCTGGACCTCCATTCTTTCGCCGGTGGTCTTCGCCCGCTCGAGGCGGGGGGCGGAAAGCAGACGAAATCGCTGCGTTTCATCACCCCGGAGGGGGTGGAATACGTCTTCCGGGGCGTCGACAAGGCCAACGAATGGAACCCACCACCCAGGTTCAAGGGGACCGTGGTGGCAACGATTTCCAGCGATCAGGTCAGCACGAGCCATCCGGCGGCCGCCCTGGTCGTCGCGCCGTTGCTCGAGGCCGCCGGCGTGCTCCATGCCACACCCGCCTTCGTCATCATGCCAGACGACCCGCTGCTGGGCGAGTTTCGGGCGGATTTCGCCGGCCGGCTCGGCATCATCGAGCAATATCCCAGCAAGCCGGAGCACGCCGCCGGGTTCGCCGGAGCGGTCGAGATCATCGATAGCGAAGAGCTTCGCCAGCTCCTCGACAGCGATCCCCGCCAGCGGGTTGACGCGCGCGCCATGCTGGCCGCGCGGCTGATGGACATGTTGCTCAACGACTGGGATCGCCACCCGGGCCAATGGAAATGGGGTCGGCTGCAATCGAGCCCGCGGACAGCCTGGGTGCCCATCCCGCGCGACCGGGACAAGGCCTTCGCCTCCTACCGAGGTGTCATAGGGACGCTGGCCAGGCTGGCAGCTCCCACTCTGATGCTCTTCGAGGGCCGGTATCCCAGCCTCCGGGGACTCACGTGGAACAGCCTGGAACTCGACAGGCGTGTGCTGGGAGGCCTGGCGAGGCCGGTGTGGGACTCGGTGACCGGTGAACTGGTTCGCCGGGTCACCGACTCAGTGATCGATGCCGCCGTGCAGGCCATGCCCCCGGAGTACCAGCGGGCGGGCCCGCTGCTCGCCTCCAAGCTCAAGCTGCGCCGTGACCTTCTGCCCGGCGCCGCGAACCGTTTCTATCGCCTTCTCGTGGCCGTCGCGGACATCCACGCAACCGACACGGCCGACCGGGCTACCGTCACCCGGGTCGATGACCGGTTCGTCGACGTGCGCGTGGAATCGGAGGGCGGCACGCCGTCCTTTCTCCGTCGGTTCGACGGGCAGGAGACCGGGGAGATCCGGGTCTATCTCCACGGTGGCGACGACAGCGCCCTGGTCACCGGCAACGTCCAGCATAGCATCCCCGTCCGCATCATCGGCGGGAACGGCACCAATCGGTTGCTCGACTCGTCCCGCGTCCGCGGTCGGGGTCATCCGGCCCGCCTCTACGATGTTGGTAGGGTGAACGGCGTCGGATATGGGCCGGACACGCTCTACAACCGGCGGCCCTGGGTCAAGGAAAAGGGTGAGCTCGTGTCGCCGGGACCCGATCGCGGGGGAGGGTTCGCACCCATCCTGGGCGTCAGCCTCGAGGG
>DASWKS010000261.1:0-5548 GCA_036396495.1 Gemmatimonadales bacterium | reverse complement strand
GATCGCGTTTCACGACCACAACCGGGCCCGGTATGCGGTCCTGGTCGATCCCTTGGATGGCAGCTCGAATATCGACGTCAACGGAGCCGTCGGCACCATCTTCTCCATTTATCGCCGGGTGACCTCCGGCAAGTCCAATGTGCGGGACGTGCTCCAGCCCGGCAACCAGCAGGTTGCTGCCGGCTACGTGATGTACGGCTCGAGCGTGATGCTGGTCTACAGCACCGGCAACGGCGTGCACGGCTTCACCCTCGATCCCACCATCGGCGAGTTCCTGCTGTCGCACGAGAACCTGTGCATGCCGGAGTGCGGGCTCTACCTGAGCGTGAACGAGAGCAACTTCTATCGCTGGAACAAGGGGATTCAGACCGCGGTGCGCGCCTTCCATGGCGAGTTTCCCGACCGGATGAAGGCCAAGAACAGCCGCTACATCGGCTCGCTGGTGGCCGACTTCCATCGCAACCTGATCGCCGGAGGGGTGTTCCTCTATCCGGGCGACGGCAAGAATCCCAACGGCAAGCTGCGGCTGTCCTACGAGGCCAATCCCATGGCATTCATCGCCGAGCACGCCGGCGGGGCGGCCACCAACGGACTCGACCGCATTTTGGATATCATCCCGGGTGAGCTGCACCAGCGCACCCCGCTGGTCATCGGGTCGAAGCAGGACGTTGAGTTCGTCACTCGGACGTTGCGGGCTCAGCCGGAATGAGCCGCGCCTGGTATGGGCCGGAGCAGTGGAGCGGCGATCTGGGTGAGCCGGGGGCCTGGCCGTTCACCCGGGGCATCCACCCGACCATGTACCAGACCCGGCTCTGGACCATGCGCCAGTATGCCGGCTTCGGCACCGCGCAGGACACCAACGCTCGGTTCCGGGCCCTGCTGCAGGCCGGCCAGACCGGCCTGTCCACCGCCTTCGATCTCCCGACCCAGATGGGGTACGATTCGGACCATCCGATGGCCCAGGGGGAAGTGGGGCGGGTCGGCGTGGCCATCGACACGGTGGACGATCTGCACGATTTGTTTCGGGATATTCCGCTCGACCGGGTCACCACCTCCATGACCATCAATGCCACCGCCGCGATTCTGCTGGCGATGTACGTGGTGGTCGGCGAAGAGACCGGGGTGCCGCACCACCGGCTGGGCGGCACCATGCAGAACGACATCCTCAAGGAATACATCGCGCGGGGGACCTACATCTATCCGGCCGAGCCCTCGCTCCGGCTCATCGTCGATGTCGTCCGCTTCGTCACCGACGAGGGAATGAACCTCAATCCGATCTCGATCAGCGGCTACCACATGCGCGAAGCCGGCGCCACGGCGGTGCAGGAAGTCGGATTCACCTTCGCCAATGCGCTCGAATATGTGGGGCGCGCACTCCAGGCCGGGATCCCGTTGGCGGGCTTCGGTCCCCGGCTCTCGTTCTTTTTCGCGGCCCACAACGATCTGTTCGAGGAAGCGGCCAAGTTCCGGGCGGCCCGCCGGCTCTGGGCCCGGCTCATGCGGGAGCGGTTCGACGCCGACGACGCCACCTGCCGGCTCCGGTTTCACACCCAGACCGGGGGGGTGACGCTGCAGGCGCAGCAGCCGCTCAACAACGTGGTGCGCACCACCGTGCAGGCACTCGCGGCGGTGCTGGGTGGTACCCAGTCATTGCACACCAACGGCTACGACGAGGCGCTGGCGTTGCCCTCCGCCGAGGCCGCCACCCTGGCGCTCCGAACCCAGCAGGTCCTGGCCTACGAAAGCGGCACGACGGCCGCCGTCGATCCCCTGGGTGGCAGCTGGTACGTCGAGTCGCTCACCGACCGGATTGAAGCCGAGGCACGGCGGCTCATCGAAGAGGTGGACCGGCTGGGTGGGGCGGCCCGCGCGGTGGAGCAGGGCTGGTTCCAGGACGCCATCGCCCGAAGCGCCTATGCCCAGCAGCAGGCCGTTGAAGCCGGCCAGCAGGTGCTGGTCGGGGTCAATCGCTTCACCGACCACCAGCCCATCCCGGCGGTGCCCTCGCCCGACTATTCCGCGCTGGCGGACCAGCAGACCGCCCGGCTGGCCGCGGCGCGAGCCGGCCGGGATGGGGCCCGCTCCAGCGCGGCGCTGGCGGGACTGGAGCAGGCGGCGGGAGGGAGTGACCCGGTCATGCCCCGGATCCTCGAGGCGGTGCGGGCCCGAGCCACGCTGGGAGAAATCAGCGACACGCTTCGCGGCGTGTGGGGTGTCTACCGTTCATGACCGGCCGGCTCCCGGCGCTCACGCTCTTCGGCCGCGCTGTCCGTCGCCGCTGCCCCAATTGTGGCGGCCGGCCGCTGTTCCGCTCCTGGGTGAAGATGGTGCCGCGCTGTCCCTCCTGCGGGCTGGAGCTGAACCGCGAAGAGAGCGGTTACAGTCTGGGGGGTTTCTGGCTCAACATGCTGTTCGCCGAGGGAACCACCGCTGTCCTCTTCATCATCACGCTGCTCGTGACCTGGCCCGATCCACCCTGGACCCTGCTGCAATACGGCCTGCCCAGCCTGGCCCTGCTCACGCCGGTGCTCTTCTATCCGTTTTCCAAGACCCTGTTTCTGGCGCTGGACCTGGCGGTACGGCCCGCCTCCCGCGAAGAAGCCCGGACCCCGGACTCGGCGGGCCCCCCGGCCATGACCGCTTCCGTCCCGAGCCCGCGGGAAGCCCGGATCACGGTTCCCCGCAGCGCCCGATACTACGCGCTGGGTGGCGATCGAGCCCGGGAAGCCTGGTTCGGGTTGCACGGATTCGGGCAACTGGCCGCGCCGTTCGTCCAGTCCTTCGCCCCGGTCGCCACACCCGGCCGGCTGGTGGTGGCGCCGGAGGCGCTCAACTACTACTACACCGACCCCAAGACCAGGAAGGTCGGCGCGACCTGGATGACCAGCGAAGACCGGCTCACCCAGATCGCCGACTACGTGCGATACCTCGACCTGGTCGCGGATGAGGTGCTGACCCGGCCGGGGATCGAGCGGGTGGAGGTGCACGGATTCTCTCAGGGCTGTGCCACCGCGGTCCGCTGGGTGGCGTTGGGCCGGGTCCGACCGGCCCGACTGGTTCTCTGGGGTGGTGGTGTGCCGCCCGATCTGGATCTGACCCGGCACGGCGAGGCCCTGAGTCGGGCCGACTTGACGCTCATCATCGGCGACCGGGACGAATACATCACCGAGAAACTGGTGCAGGCCGAGGCCGAGCGACTCGAGGCATCCGGGCTGCGTTACACGCTCCGACGATTCCAAGGAGGACACGTGATTCCCTGGCCGATTCTGGAGGAGGTCGCGGGCGCGGCACCGAAGGCGGCCCGGTGACCCCCCGACGCCGGCGTCCCACCCGGGACGATCTGCTGCAGGAGAATCTCGACCTGCGGCGGCGCCTCCGAAACCGCGACCAGGGGCCCCCGGCGCCCGATCCCGAAGAGTTGTTAGGCGTGGTGGAGGCCTTCGCCGATGGCTTCGTGATGCTCCACGAGGATCTGACGGTTCTGGCCCTGAGTCGCGGCGCGGAGCGGCTCTTCGGAGCGCAGTCCCATGCCATGCTCGGGCAACCCGTCGCCCGGCTGTTCCCGGGCGAGACCATCGTCACCCACGTGCGGCAGCTGGAAGCGGAACACCAGACCGGGGTGGTGAAGCCCCGCCGGCTCTCGCTGCAAGCCCGGCGCGGATCGGGCGAGGAGTTCCGAGTCGAGGTCACCCTGGCGCCCCATCGCTTCAGCGGCACCAGCGGCTGGATTCTCTTGCTCCGCAACCTGGCGGTGCTGCAGGCCGTGCTCGAAACCCTCGATGTGGTCGAGCAGCGCTACGAAGCCCTGACCGAGGTGATTCCGGTCGCCATGTTCCGGACCGATGCGCAGGGCCGGTGTCTCTACGTGAACCGGCGCTGGAGCGAGCTGACGGGCTACCCCCTGCTCGATGCGCTGGGCGACGGGTGGCGGTTGGTGGTTCACCCCCACGATCACCACCGCGTCATGCGGGAATCGGAAGAGCCGCTCGTGAACGGTCTGCCTTCCCGAAACGAGCACCGGATCCGGCGGGCCGACGGCGCCACGATCTGGGTCCTGGTGGAGGTGGTTCCCGAGCGCGACTCCAGCGGCAGGGTGCTGGGTTACGTCGGCACCCTCACCGACATCACGGCGCAGAGAGCTCCTCAGGACATGGCCGATGGTGGATTCCGGCTCGAACAGCTAACTTCTTAGGCTGTTTGCTTTTAGCTGCGAACGAGGGGGCATGCCGACGTACGAGTACCGCTGCCCGGAAGGGCACGAGTTCGAGAAGTTCCAGAAAATGAGCGATTCGCCCCGGGTGAAGTGTCCCACCTGCGGGCGTTTGGCGACCCGGCGGATTTCCGGGGGCGCCGGGCTGGTCTTCAAGGGATCGGGATTCTACATCACCGACTACGGCAAGGACGGCAAAGGCGCCCGGAAGGCCGGCGACGATTCCAGCCCCAAGCCCGAAGCCGCTTCCAAAGAGCCCGCCAAGGAAACCCCCAAGACCGAACCGGGACCCAAGCCCGGGAAGAAGGCCGGCGAGTGAGCCGGGAGCTGCAAGCCGAGCTGGCCCGGGTGGCGGCCACGCTCGGTGCGCCGGATGCCGAGTTCGTGCTGGAGCGGCCCCGGGACGCCGGTCACGGCGATCTGGCGACCAACCTCGCCCTGGTGCTGGCCAAGCCGTTGCGTTCCAATCCCCGGGTGATCGCGGAAAAGGTCGTTGCCGAGCTGGCGCTCCCTCCCACCTTGGTAACCCGGACCGAGATCGCCGGCCCCGGCTTCATCAACTTCTGGCTGGCTGGTGATCAGCTCTCGCTCCAGGTTCAGGCAATCATCGAGCAGGGCTCCGACTACGGGAAGAGCGTGATCGGCACCGGACGGACCGTCAATATCGAGTTCGTCTCTGCCAACCCCACCGGCCCGTTGCATGTCGGGCACGGCCGCGGTGCGGCGCTGGGTGACGGCATCGCCGCCCTGTACGAGTGGACCGGTCACCGCGTCACCCGCGAGTTCTACATCAACGACGCCGGGGTTCAGATCGACAAGCTGGTGCAGAGTCTCTGGGCCCGGATCCAGCAGGGCCGCGGCGGCCGGCTCGAGGTTCCCGAAGGCGGCTATCACGGCGAATACCTGCGCGAGGCAGCGGACCTGGCGCTGCAGCGGTTCCCGCGGGCGCTGTTCGAGGGCGCTTACCCGGACGCGCGCCCCATCCTGCGTCCCTGGATTCTGCAGCTGCTCCGGGAGGAGCAGCGCCAGCTGCTGGAGCAGTTCCGGGTCCGGTTCGACCGCTGGACCTCGGAGCAATCGCTCTACGACCAGGGCAAGGTCGCGCACGCGCTGGAAGTGCTGGCCGGCCGGGGTCTCACCTACGAGCAGGACGGCGCCCTCTGGCTCCGCACCTCGGAGTTCGGCGACGACAAGGACCGGGTGCTCCGCAAGCAGGACGGCAGCTATACCTATCTGGTGCCCGACATCGCCTACCACGTCGACAAGCACGAACGGGGCTACGATCTGGCCATCGACGTGTGGGGCGCCGACCACCACGGCTACATCCCCCGGCTGCGC
>DASWKS010000260.1:0-3413 GCA_036396495.1 Gemmatimonadales bacterium | reverse complement strand
TTCGCTCAGGATGACAATAGGGCGCTCGGCATGAATGCGCGCTCGGATGCCATCCCACGGCGCGTACCGCGATCAGGGAACGCCCGGCGGGAACCGATCCCAGCCGGAATCGTCCCGCAGTGTCGGTCACGGTGGTCGCGGTGGATACCCGAACCGAGGCGCCGTGGATCGGTTCACCGGACGTCGAGCGTACGGTGCCTTCCACCGAGCCTTGTTGGGCGGCCCGTGGAGGCGCTCCTGCCAATGACAGGACCAGCACGGCGGCGAGACCGGGGCGTTGCTTGAACCAGGTGGTCATGAATCCGTCCGGCGCACATACCAACCGGAATGGCGCTCGACCCGAGGAGCGGTGCGCCCCAGGGTGGTTTGGACCGGGACGGGGGATCAGCTCCCCTGCCTGTGAGTCAGCGGAGAGTCAGACCAGCGGTGGTGCGGTTGCGGGAGGGAGGCGTTCCGCCGTCGGCGCCAGAATCAGGCTGGCATCGGGACCGGCCGGCCCCAGCCGCGGCTGAAACGCGGCCGGTGGCAGGACGGGCCGGAGATCCGGTGCCACGACCAGCGCGGGGCCGGGGGTGCAGCTATCGATGCAGGTACAATCGTGAGAGTTCCCCTCGGGTGCCGGAGCCGGAGCCGGGTGATGGTTGCCATGGTCGGCGTGGTCGCCTCCCGCCAGGGTCCAGGGAGCGTCGACCGGGCAGGGATGGAGCACCGGCAGCAGGGTGCCACCCAGGGCCGGGGAGGCCAGCAGCAGGAGGAGAGAGGCGAGCCGGGTCCGCTTCATTATGAGTTCAGAATGTGGTCCATGGGTGCTTCTGGCACGGCGGAGGGATCCGCTGGGAGAACCGGCGGTTGGGATCGCCGTCCCCCCGCTGGGCGGGTCGCGAGCCGGCGGCGTAACCCGAGCCGCACGGCGAAGATGATCCCCAACGCCACCACGTAGGGGACCACCGGGGCCAGATCCTTCTTCTGAGCCCAGGTGAAGTGCACGATCCCCAGGATAGGAATCAGGTAAATCAGCCGATGCAGCGCCTGCCAGCGCTTCCCTCCCAGGCGACGCACCATCGCCAGGGGCGATGTGACCGCCAGCGACAGCAACATCAGCCAGGCGGTGAACCCGACGGTGATGTAGGGACGCTTGGCGATGTCCTCACCCAGCTCGGTCAGGACGAAGCCGCGGTCGAAGACGAGATAAATGAGGAGGTGGATGACGGCGTAGAAGAAGCTGAACAGCCCGACCAGCCGTCGCACCTTGATCAGACCGTTCCAGCCGGTGAACCGGCGCAGTGGCGTCACGCACAGGGTCACAAACACAATGATGAGGGTGGTGCGGCCGGTGAAGTGGGTAATGTACTTGACCGGGTCGGCCGTCAGCTCGCCCTGGAACCCCCGCGCCACCAGCCAGGCCAGCGGCGCGAGGCCGGCGGCCCAGAGCAGGGGCTTCACCAACTGTCGAACCACTTGAGACTCGGTCATCTAAGAAAAGGGAGCAGGAAGCAGGGAGCAGGGAGCAGGGAGCAGGAAGCTGGAGCCAGGGAGAATCAGCCGCCGCTCCCTGGTCCCTGCTCCCCGCTCCCTGCTTCCTAGAAGTTCCGTCGCAGGTCCATCCCCGAGTACAGACCCGCCACCTGGTCGCCGTAGCCGTTGAACATCAGGGTCGGCTGGCGAGTCAGCTTGCCCAGGCGCCGTTCGGTCCTCTGACTCCAGCGGGGGTGGTCGACTTCGGGGTTGACGTTCGCATAGAAGCCGTACTCGTTAGGCGCCGCCAGGGCCCAGGTGGTCTCCGGCTGCCGCTCCAGAAACCGGATCCGGACGATCGACTTGCCGCCCTTGAAGCCGTATTTCCAGGGCGCGATCAGCCGCAGCGGCGCGCCGTTCTGGTTGGGCAGGGTCTTGCCGAACACGCCGGTAACGAGGAGTGCGAGCGGATGCATGGCCTCATCCATCCGGAGGCCCTCCACATAGGGCCAATCCAGCACCCCCCGGCGCTGACCCGGCATCTGGCGGGGATCGAGGAGCGTCGTGAACTCGATGAATCGGGCCTTGGAGGTGGGCTCGAGCTTCTTGATGACGTCACGCAGCGGATACCCGTTCCAGGGCACCACCATGCTCCAGGCTTCCACGCAGCGGAAGCGGTAGAGCCGCTCCTCCAGCGTCAGACCCTTGAACAGACCTTCGACGTCGTAGCTGCCCGCCTTGGCGACCTCACCCTCGACCTTGATGCTCCAAGGCGCGGTCTTGAGCGACCCGGCGTTCCGGGCCGGATCGTCCTTCCCGGTGCCGAATTCGTAATAGTTGTTGTAGCCGGTCACATCGTGCCAGCTGTTGGGCTTCAAATCCTGGACGGACCGACGGACGGGCGGACCGACGGGCAGGATAAAGGCTGCCGCGCCCAGGCCGGCCGCGGCCAGCCATTCCCGCCGGGTCCAGTAGAGCGACTCGTCGGTGATCTCACTCGTGGGGATGTCGGGCGCCCTGCGAATCAGCATGGGTCGGGCCTTGGAGACGGTATGTCAGTATATAACGCCGGGCGGGGGGGAATGGTTCTGAAACAGGAAGCAGGGAGCGGGAAGCAGGGAGCAGGGAGCAGGGACCAGGGAGCAGGGACCAGGGACCAGGGACCAGGGACCAGGACCCACCTGGAGCTTCCATTCTAGCCTGATCCCTGGTTCCTGCTCCCTGCTTCCTGCTCCCTGCTTCCTGCTCCCTGGTTCCTGCTCCCTGCTTCCACGACAGCGGACAGGGAGGGATTCGAACCCTCGATACGCTTTTGACGTATACACGCTCTCCAGGCGTGCGCCTTAAACCACTCGGCCACCTGTCCCGGGGGCGGAAAGTAGTGGCCGTATCCAGCCGCGAAAAGGGTTCGGCGGACGGGGAGCGGCGAACGGGGAACGGGCTGTTCAAGACCTAGTCAGTCCCGCTGCCTCCCCGCCACACTGCTATAGCCGAGGCCCGACACCGCAAATCGACCCCTATGATGTGCCAGCGGTTAGCACGCTGCGGTTAGGCACAGAACTCGCCTGTTTAGCCGTCATGCGTCACATTACTGCGCAGTCACGACTTCCGGGGAGGGAGCGAGGTATGAACACGATTCAAATGGTCCTGGACCACACCCCCAATGAGATCGCGGATCTGGAACAGGATATTGCGGTCATGCAGGAACGCCTGCGGGACAGCATTGCCCGCAAGCAGCTGCTGGAGCAGTTGCTCATGGTGGTCCAGCAGCGGCAGCAGGCGGAACGGCCGGTGGGCCTGACCCTGGTGCAGGAGGCGCCGGCCCTGCCGATGCGCGCGACGGCAGGGGCCGGGCGGTAGGTCGAAGGCGGTCGAAGATAGTCGAAGAGGCCGCTACGCCCTGGCCTTCTTGGCTCGGCGAGCTCTGGCGACCTTCTTCGACTTCGTTCGGCCCTCGA
>DASWKS010000259.1:0-9519 GCA_036396495.1 Gemmatimonadales bacterium | reverse complement strand
TCCGGAACGCCACCTCATCATGCAGGACCCGGATCAGTCGCCGGCCTTTGAGGGGCCCGGCGATGGCCTTCCCGGTGATCTGCTGCCACCAGCTGCCAGTTTCCTCGTCCTGCATCAGGAAGTTCTGGTTGTTGATCCCTGCCAGCCGGAACCGCAACGTGCGCCCCTCCAGGGCCGCCTGCCACACCACCCCGGTGTGGCACAGCGTTCAATAGGTGGCCGCGATGGGCACGCCTCCCACGGTGTCGTTCACCACGTGATGGTAGGCCAGCTGATTCACCGGGTAAGCCATGGCGGCGCCATTGCTGACGATCCCCATCACCATATCGCCCGGCTTCACGAAACCGGCTCGTGCCGCTTCGACCCGTGACACGCCCTCCAGCGGATGGAACAACCATTCGAAGTGATTCTGGCGCGCGAACCAGGCCGCCGCACCCAACGGAACCAACGCGAGGACTGAGAGGATCCGCTGCAAGGGTACGGACTGTCGAAGACGGTCGAAGGTGGTCGAAGGTAGTCGAAGGTGACCCGGCGATTTCCGCCAGAGAAACCCGACCAGCGCGACACCGATCAGCAGGCCTGCCAGGGTCACCAGGGGAGCCCAACGGCGCAGCGCAAAGGAAAGCGCGACACCGGGCGGGGTCTGGCTCTTGAAGGGCATGATGAGAAAAACCGGGATGGCCACGACGGCCAGGATGGCCACCAGGACCAGCCCCAGGAGCCCAGCTGCAACACGTCGGTTCATTTGAATCCTCCCGAGGCTCACGACCCGCGATTATCGAAACAGATGGCCGTACCGCTTCTTGAACTCGTTCTTCCGGCGGGTCGGGTCCACCGCCGTGATGCCGGCACAGCGGTGCTCGGCGTGAGCGTCCCATCCCTCGGGCCAGGATCGAAACACCAGCTTGCGACAGGCGGGACACAGCACTTTCCGGCCCACCACCTGGTCGGCGCCGAGATCGGCGGCATTGTTGATGACGCCCTTGTCGTCGGTTCTCGGCAACAGCGAGGCCTGGGGCGGGCTGGGCGGGATCCGCTCCCGCTGGATCAGATCGTCCAAGGCCCACGCCATCACCGCCAGCACCTGCTTCAGGTCCAGCTCGGGCCAGCGCTCCAGGAACCGATCCAGGCTTTCGCCCCGCCGAATCGAGTCCAGGAGGGACTGGACCGGCACGGTGGATCCGGCAAACAGAGGCTGGCCGCCGTGAAGGTCCGGAGACCGGCGAATCGGTGAGGGGGAGCGGGGCACCGGCTCCGAAGCTAGGCCGCCGGGGCAGGCCCGGCAACGCCTCTTGCCCGCCCCCCGCCTCGGCCTGCAGACTTCCACCCGTGCCCGCCCTGCTCGACGATACCGCTCTGCTGCGCCGCCTGGTTGCGTTCGACTCGGTCAGCCGCAACAGCAACCTGCCGATCGCGGAGTTCATCAGCGAGTATCTCGACCGGCCGGGGGTGCGGGTGCGGCGCAATGCCTCGGTCGACCAGACCAAGACCAATCTCATTGTCGAGCTCGGGCCGCCGGTCGACTCTGCCAGTCGGGACGGAATGATTCTCTCGGGCCACATGGACGTGGTCCCCGCCGAAGAGCCCGAGTGGCAAAGCGATCCCTTCCGCATGGAGGAGCGCGACGATCGCCTGGTGGGCCGGGGAACCGCCGACATGAAGGGGTTCCTGGCCCTGGCGATGAACCGGCTGGCCTCCGCCGATGGATCGCGCCTGCGACGACCGCTGGCGCTCTTTTTCACCTACGATGAAGAGCTGGGAACCCTCGGCGCCCAACGCTTCGTCGAGAGCTGGCCCGATCCTGAAACCCTGCCGCGACATGTGCTGATCGGTGAGCCGACCCAGCTCAAAGCAGTGCGGATGCACAAGGGCCACCTCAAGCTCCGGATCACGTTCCACGGCGTGAGCGCGCACAGCGGATATCCCCACCTGGGCCGGAACGCCATCGAGCCGGCGGCCCGAGCCATTACCGCGCTCGCGGGTCTACGCCGGGAGCTCGCCGGCGAACGGCCGCCCTCGGCCGAGCTCTTCCCGGAAGTGCCGTTCGTGGCGCTCAACGTGGGCCAGGTCGAAGGTGGGGCCGCCGTCAATGTGATTCCCGACCACTGCCACATCGACGTGGGACTGCGGGTGCTGCCGGGGATGCGTGGCGCCGACCTGGCCCAGCGGATCCACGCCGTGCTCGACACCGCGCTGCCGGGCGAACCTTTCGATTTCGAGATCTTGGGAGACAGTCCGCCATTGCTGGTAGCGGAGGACCGGCCGGTCGTGCGGTCGGTGGCGCAGGAGGTCCACCAGCAAGGGTCGTCCAGCGTGGCCTTCGCGACCGACGCCGGGTGGCTCCAGACCGCGGGGTTCGACTGCGTGATCTTCGGCCCCGGAAGCATCGAGACCGCGCACAAGCCTAACGAGTGGATGCCGGTCAGTCAGTTTCGGGCCGCCGGCCGCCATCTCGACCGGCTGGTGCACCGGTTCTGCCTCGAGGAGAGCGCCCCGTGAGTGTGGCGGCAGTGATCGAAGCCGAGCTGACCTGGACCGGTGCCGGGTTCGAACCGGGGATCCGGGTCGTGGTCGGCGACGACGGTCGCATCACGCGGGTGGGAAAGCTCAAACGCGAGCCCACCCGGGTGCTCCAGGGTCAGGCCCTGCTGCCGGGCTTCGTGAACGCGCATTCCCACGCCTTTCAGCGCGGACTGCGCGGGTTGGGAGAGCGATTCCCCGCCGGCGCCGGCAGTTTCTGGACCTGGCGCGAGGCGATGTACGGTCTGGTGGAGCAGCTGGGGCCGGAAGATTTCCTCGCGGTGACTACCCAGGCCTTTCTCGAAATGCGCGCGGCGGGCATCACCACCGTGGGCGAATTCCACTATTTCCATCATGGCCCCGCGGTGAAGGACTTCGGCTACGACCGCCTGGTCCTCAAGGCGGCGCGGGCGGCGCAGCTCAGACTGGTCCTGCTGGTCGCGTATTACCGCACCGGCGGCGTGGGCATGACGCTGGGGCCGGGGCAGCGCCGCTTCGAGACCCCATCCCCGGAGGTGTACTGGCGGAACATGGATGCCCTGGCCCGCCACCTGGGGCCGGCCCAGACGCTTGGGTGTGTGGTCCACAGCGTCCGGGCGGCCAACCTGGAGGAGCTGGGGTCGATTCACGCGGAAGCCATGCGGCGGGCTCTTCCGTTTCATATCCATGTGGAGGAGCAGCGCCAGGAGATCGCGGAATGCCGCGAGGCCTACCAGCGCACGCCGATGCGGGTGCTCCTGGACACCATCGGCAAGCCGGAGCGGGTCACCGCGGTGCACTGCACCCACACTGATCCGGAAGACCGCGCCGCGTTCCTCGAGGCCGGAGGGAGGGTCTGCTTCTGCCCGCTCACCGAGGCGAACCTGGGCGACGGTTTGCCGTCGCTGGATGGCCAGGTGCTCGACCGCATGTGCCTCGGCACCGATTCGAACGCCCGGATTGACATGGTGGAGGAGATGCGGTGGCTGGAGTACGGTCAACGCCTGCGGCGGGAGGGACGCGGCGCGCTCCGGGACGGACAGGGACAGGTGGCCCGCACCCTGCTCGGCGCCGCCACCGCAGCCGGAGCAGCCTCGTTAGGCGTAGACGCCGGAAGAATGGCTCAGGGCCTCTGGGCCGACTTCACCGTGCTGGACCTCAATAGCCTGGCCCTGGCCGGCGCCACAACCGATACCCTGCTGGATGCCTTGATTTTCGGAGCGGACTCGAGCGTGATCACAGCCACCTGTGTCGGCGGCAGATGGCAAACTCACAGGCATCCGCGAAGCGGCAGAACCGTTTGACGATCAACGATTTGACGCTTTAGCGATTGCGGACGCAAGTCCGGTGAGTCCCACGGATTCCGAAAACAAGTGAGCAATCGTCAAAGCGTCAAATCGTTAAATCGTCAAATGGCTACCCCCGATTCCACCGGGTCCACACCGCGATCACGGCGCAGACGTCGCGGTCGAAATCGGCCGGAATCTGGGCGACACCACGATAAACCTCGATCATTTCGATGTCACGCGGGCTGATCGAGTCGAGCAACTCCGCGAACTCCTCTTCGGGCTTGATGAAACCAGCCTGTCTTCGGGCCCGACCATCCAACGCTAAGCCGGTGCCCTGTGAAAGCTGGTTCCTCGAGCTGCGGTAACGGATACCGTCCACGTACACGGCAACCTTGGGTGGGTTGTCCGTGGCACACCTGGTGATCCTGACGGTCGTGGGGGGCTGCTGGGTGCCGGGCGGAGTGTAGTTAACCCGGAATCCAGGAACCCGCTGCAGGATTTGCGTGAAATGAATGGCTGCAAGCTGGTCGATCTGATCGCGCGAAAGAAAAGTCCCGAACCCCAGCCGCTTACGCTGGAAGAATCCGTCGTAACGGCTTGTGCCGGCGTATTCGGCGGGCTTCCAGGCGTTGACCCGAGTGACGACTTCCGGCAGGTGATGAACCACCAGCGGCAGGGCGATTCGGCCTCGCCAACCGGCGGCCCGGCCCCAGCTCCACGTGCAGCATCTGACGTCGATACCCGAGGGCGCTGACCATCACCACATGAAGACCCGGCTCCCGACCGCGAAACTCGAACTCGCCGGAGGCACTGCTCAGAGCGTCCCTGCCCCCCGGGAGCACTTGAACTACAGCTCTCTGGATCGGCCGGCCGGATTGATCAGTTACGACGCCAACGATAACCCCCTTGGGTGGAAGGGTGTCCTGAGGAGCGGCTTGTACTGCGAGCGCGAGCAACAGACTGAACATGAAGGCCCTTCCCGGGTTCAGCCCTGATTCCAGCGGGTCCAGATCGCGATGACCGCACACACGTCGCGATCGAAATCGGCCGGGATCTGGGCCACGCCGCGGTAGACCTCGACCATTTCGATGTCCCGTGGGTTGACCGAGTCGAGCAGCTCGGCGAACTGTTCGACCGCGTACTCGCCGCCCGACTGCCTGCGGCCTCTTCCGCCGGTGATCACCAGGCCATATCCCTGCGAGAGCTCGCTGGACGAGCTGCGCCGCCGGATCCCATCGACGTACAGCGCCACCTTGGGTGGATTCGCCTCGGCGCACCGGGTGATCTTCACCGTGGTGGGCTGCTGCGAGCCGGGTGGATTCCAGGCCACCCGGAACCCCGGCACTCGCTGCAGGATCTGGGTGAAATGCAGCGCGCCGAGCCGGTCGATCTGGTCCCGTGATAAGTGAGTACCCATCCCGAGCCGCTTCCGCTGAAAGAAGCCATCATACCGGCTGGTTCCGGCGTACTCGGCCGGCTTCCAGGCGTTGACCCGGGCCTCGATCTCGGGAAGCTCGTGTACCGCGAGCGCGAGATCCACACCCCGGCGCCATCCCTCCCCGGCACCGAGGCTCACCTGCACCAGGCGCTGCCGATAGCCCAGGGCCCGAACGGCAAGAATGTGCAGCCCGGGCGCCCGGGATCGAAACTCGAAACTCCCTTTCGCGTCGGTGAAAACCTCCCGGCCGCCCGGGAGAATGGTGACGATGGCTCGTTGAATGGGACGATGGGAGACGTCGGTGACCACCCCGGCGATCACCCCCGATGGTGGCAGAGTGTCCGGAGTAGCCGTCTGCAGCGCAAAGACAACCAGCAGCCCGACCATGGCGCCCCTCTTCCTCGCGACCGGCCCCGAAGGCGCTTACTATGGTTGACCTTTCCGACCAGCCCTGTCAATGACGAGAGCAGCCCCCCCGGGAATGGACCCCATCCGTCGGGCCGTCGAGGCCCGGCGGAGCGACCTGATGGGGCTGGCTCAATCCCTGGTCCGGGCCCCCAGCCTGCCGGGCGAGGAACAGGCGGTCCAGGACTTGGTCGCCGCTCGCCTGGCCGCCATGGGGCTGGACACTATGCTGCAACCGGTGCGGTTCGACCAGCTTCGGACCCATCCGGCCTTCGGCGACGATGGCTTCACCCCGGATGGCCGGGTGAACGTGATCGGACGCTGGAAGGGCACCGGTCGGGGCCGGTCGCTGATCCTGAACGGCCATGTCGACGTGGTCGCCGCCGGCGATCCGGCGCTCTGGCAGGATCCGCCCTGGAGCGGCGTGATCCGGGACGGCTGGCTCTATGGCCGGGGGTCCTGCGACATGAAGTCGGGACTCGCGGCCGGGATCATGGCCGTACAGGTCCTGCAGGACCTGGGTTGGCGACCGACCGGCGATCTCATTATCGAAAGCGTGGTGGGCGAGGAATCGGGCGGGTGCGGCACCCTGATGACGATCGTGGAAGGGATCCGAGCCGACGCCGCGGTCATCCTGGAGCCGACCGGATTGGCCCTCTGCCCGGTCCAGTCTGGCGCCCTCACCTTCCGTCTCACGGTCCGGGGGCGGGCGGCCCACGGCGCCATGCGGCAATACGGCGTGAGCGCCATCGAGAAGTTTGCCCTGCTGCACCAGGCCATTCTTCGGTTGGAACACGAGCGCCACGCTCGCAACCGGAGCCTGCTGTACACCGAGCCCGAGTACATTGCGCCGGTCAGCATCGGCACCATCAAAGGCGGTGAATGGCACAGCACGGTCCCCGAGACCGTGGTGGTCGAAGGGCGATTCGGGGTTTTTCCGGGGGAGCCGACCTCGGCCGCACGCGCAGACCTCGAGCTCCGGGTGGCGGCGACGGCGGCGCAGGACGATTGGCTGGCGGAGCATCCTCCCCGGATAGAGTGGTTCGAGGGCCAGTTCGAGTCGGGTGAGACCATGGTGAATCACCCGCTGATCGACGCACTGGCCGGCGCGCATCGCGAGGCGCGGGGGATCGAGCCCGCCATCCGCGGCGTCTCCTATGGCTCCGATCTGCGGCTGTTCACCAACCATGCCGGCATAGCGGCGGTGCTGTACGGGCCGGGTGACGTAGCCCTGGCCCACGCGGCCAACGAATGCATTCGGATCGACGAAGTACTTGAGGCGGTGACGGTCCTGGCCGGTTTCGTGGAGGCCTGGTGCGGGCAGTCCAGGTGAAGGAGGCCGGCCTTTCGAGCAACGTGGCGCCGCTCCGCGACGTGGCGGTGAAAGCCCCTGGCGCGGCCTGGCGCACGCCCGCGCGGGTCGAGACCGAGTGGCGCTCGTTGCACTACACCGCTCAACCGGACCTGGAGCAGGCCATCGGGCAGCACAATGCACTGGTCCAGCTGCTGCACGAGGCCGGTTGCCGGGTTCATACCCTCCCGCCGGATGACGCCACCGGACTCGATTCGGTATACGTGCACGATCCGGTGGTGGTGGCTCCGGCAGGCGCGGTCCTGTGCCGAATGGGCAAGGCCGCCCGCGCCGGGGAGCCCGAGGTGATGGGCCGGTGGCTCGCAGCCGCCGGCGTCCCGATCGTGGGCCGGATCGAGCCACCGGGAGTCCTCGAAGGCGGCGACGTCGTCTGGCTGTCCCCCCGGGTGGTCGCGGTCGGTGAAGGCTACCGGACCAACCGCGAAGGCATCCGGCAGCTGACTGAGTTACTGGCCGATCAGGTCGACGAAGTCATTCCGGTCCCCCTGCCGCATTGGACCGGCCCGGATGATTGTCTTCACCTGATGTCGATGCTGAGCCCGGTCGCGGAACGGGTTGCTGTGGTGTACTCCCGCCTGATGCCGGTGCCGTTCCGCTCCCGCCTGCTCGGCGACGGATGGCGGCTGATCGAGGTCCCCGACATCGAATACGACCGGATGGCCTGCAACGTCCTGCCGCTGGCGCCGGCCAACTGTCTCATGCTCGAGGGCTCCCCGGTGACGCAGAGCCGGCTCGAGTCCGCCGGGGTCCGAGTCCGTACCTTTCCCGGCTCCGAGATCTCGCTCAAGGGCGGCGGCGGGCCCACCTGCTTGACCCGGCCCCTGCTTCGGTCCTGACGGAACCAGCAAACCTGTCCGCAGAACCGGGGCATACGTCTTGTTCAGTGTCCTTGTCCCTTGAGGTTATCCGCAGAGGACGCAGATTGCGCCAATACTTCGTCCCTGGAATAGGCCTCAAGCCGCCTAACGACATCCATGACAAGGGATTGTGTTGTGGTCATCCGTGGCATCGGCGGATGAGTATCGGCGAGGAGTCGGAGCACCGGGCACGACATGCTCTACGCCGCCGAACCCATTCACAAATGCAAGTGGCGCGGATCACGCCTATTGTTTGTCACCGCGTCATCGCGTAATCTGCGGATGACAAATTGCGAGCCCCGAGCCCAGCTCGGTTGGAGGTCTGAATGCGCCCGATACTCGCCCCATTGATGCTTTGCATGGTGCTGCCGCTCGGTGCCCAGACCCGGGCGCGTGGACGCGACCTGGGTGTCCCATTCCCCGGGACCCCCGGTCCCCTTAACGCCATCACCGATGTCGCCGGGGTCGAGGTGGGACACACCACCATCATCCGGGGTGAAGGCAAGCTGGTGAGGGGCCAGGGACCGGTTCGCACCGGCGTGACCGCGATTCTTCCGCGCGGCAAGAACTCGGACGACAACGTGATGGCTGCCTGGTTCACCCTCAACGGCAACGGCGAAATGACCGGGACGACCTGGGTCGAGGAGTCCGGCTTCCTGGGAGGACCGGTCATGATCACCAATACCCACAGCGTCGGCATCGTCCATGACGCGGTCATCGAATGGATCGTAAAGCGGGGCAAGGAGTTCGACTGGTCCTTGCCGGTGGTGGCCGAGACCTGGGACGGGACCCTCAACGACATCAACGGCTTCCACGTCACCAAGGAGCACGCCTTCGCTGCGCTTGAGGGTGCCTCCGGCGGCGCCGTCGCCGAAGGCAATGTGGGCGGCGGCACCGGGATGATGTGCCACGGATTCAAGGGCGGGATCGGCACTTCGTCCCGCAAGGTCTCGCCTGGGGGCTGGACCGTGGGCGTGCTGGTGCAATGCAACTACGGCGGACGCCGCCAGCTCCGCATCGCGGGAACGCCCTGGTCGTCGGTGCCCGAGGCGGGCCAGCCGCTGCCCTGCTACACCATCGATCCGCCGCCTAACGCCCGGTTCGGCCGCTGCGGCGGCCCGCCCCCCCGGGAGGAGCCCGAGGAACTCGGCTCCATCATCATCGTGGTCGCCACCGATGCACCGTTGCTGCCCCACCAGCTCAAGCGCCTGGTCAAGCGGGCCTCGCTCGGCATCGGGCGCATGGGCGGCATCGGGGGGAACAGCTCGGGTGACATTTTTGTGGCGTTCACGACCGCCAACCCCCGGTCCGATGTCGAGTCGGGCACCGCGACGCTCCAGATGCTGGCCAACAACGCCGTCAGCGGGCTGTTCGAAGCGACCATCGACGCCACCGAAGAGGCGATCCTGAACGCGATGCTGGCCGCGACCGACCTCACCGGGGCCGACGGCCTGCGGGTACCGGCGCTGCCCCACGCGATGGTGGTGGAGCTGCTCCGGAAGCACAGCCGGCTGAGTCGTTAGGGATTGTGAAGAAATAACTGATTGATTTACGACGGGCGCATTGTAGATTGATGGGGTGGAGCTCAGCACGCTGCGTCGCACGTACCGAGCGCTCCGACCCGTGTTGACCGAGCGATCGCGGCGCATCTGGGCCGCC
>DASWKS010000258.1:0-2156 GCA_036396495.1 Gemmatimonadales bacterium | reverse complement strand
TTTTTCCTGTTCGGCGCCGTGGGAATTGTGTTGTTGGGTGCCTGTACCAGCGTCGCGAATCTGCTCCTCATCAAGGCCGCCGCCAGCCGGAAGCAGATGGCGGTCCAGCATGCGTTAGGCGCCTCCCGCTTCCAGTTGGGCGCTCAGGTCGTGACCGAGAGCCTGCTCCTCAGCGGCCTGGGGGCGGCCGCGGGGCTGCTTCTCGCGTGGGGGGGTGTGCGGGCGTTCATCGCCATCGGGCCCCGGGAGATCCCCTTGCTGGCGGATGCCCGAATCGACGGCATGGTGCTCGCCTTTACCATGGCCACGGCCAGTGTAACGGCGATCCTGGCGGGGATCCTCCCCGCCTGGCGGGCCTCGCGGCGCGACGTGACGCCGATTCTGCGTCAAGGCGGCGGCCGCTCACCGGGAAGCGCCGACCGCCGGCTCATGAACTCTCTGGCAGTATCACAAATCGCGTTGGCGCTGCTCCTGCTCGCCGCGGGCATCCTGCTGACTCGCAGCTTCCGGGCCCTGCTGAGCGTCGACCCGGGTTTCGATCCGGGGCGAGTGCTCAGCTTCAAGCTGGAGCTTCCCATGGCGACGACCTACCCCACTCAGGAGGAGCGCGATGCCTTCTTCGCGACCCTCCTGGAGCAGGTGGAGGGCCTGCCGGGCGTGGGAGCCGCCACGCTCACCAGCGCCCCGCCAATCGAGGAAGAATCGTCCCTGATGAATTTCACCACGCCGGGCAGAGCGGATGACCGGGTGCGGCAGGCGAATTTCCGAATCGTGGCGCCGGACTACTTCTCTCTCCTGGGGATTCCCATCGTTCAGGGGCGCGCCTTCACTCCTTCCGATAACCGCTCCGGACCCCGGGTCGCGATCATCAGCGAGACCCTGGCCCGATCCATCTGGGGGAGCGAGAGCTCCCTCGGCGCCACGATTCAGACTCCGTTTGCGGCCACTGCGGAGGTCGTCGGTGTCGCGGCCGACGTGCGGACCAACGGGCTCGACGGCCAACCGGGGCGGACGGTGTATGGTGCCGCGTCCCAGGCGACCTACAACTTCATGACCGTCCTGGTCAAGGGCCGCCATGACCCCCGTGGGATCGCTCCAGCCATCCGAGCAGCGGTGCGTACCCTGGATCCGGACCTGCCGCTCTATCACGTTCGCACCGTGGGTGAGCTGATGACCCAGTCCGTGGCTCAGCAGCGGTTCCTCATGCTCCTGGTCGGCAGCTTCTCGGTGTTGGTGTTCGCCCTCGCGGTCGTCGGGACCTATGGCGTGGTGTCGTACGGGGTGAGCGAACGCACCGGGGAACTGGGCATCCGGGCCGCGCTGGGTGCGACCGGGGCCGACATCAAGCGCCTGGTACTCCGGGAAGGAGCCCGCCTGGCGTTGGCCGGGATTCTCATTGGAACCGTCGCCGCCATCGCCCTGACCCGGACCCTTACCCGATTCATCTTTCAGATCAGTGCCCTGGACCCGGTGACGTTCATCCTGGCCCCGCTGCTGCTCGGATCTGCCGCGCTGATCGCGGTGCTGGTGCCGGCGCATCGGGCCACCCGGGTCGACCCGATGCACGCTCTCCGGGTGGACTGAGGCGGCTGGAGGAGCGTTGATCCGCCCCGGGATCAGCCGCCCGGCCGTCTGGACCGCGAAGACCAGTGAATCGCGCGGATTCTCCACCCGCCGGCCTCGCGCGAGAGCACCATCAGCTCGGCCCCGGTGGAATTGACCGGTCGGCCCCGATATTCCCCCTGGGTCGTGCTGGTCCCAGTGACCCAGGCCACATCGCCCCGTACCCGAACCGTCATTGGCCCGCGCTGGCTGAGCACCGCCCTGGCGAATGCGATATCCGCCGCGAGATGGTGGGCCCGGTAATCATCCCGCGATTCCCGCCCGCCGCTCTCAAGGATCACGACGTCATCGGCCAGCAGGGCGAGGGCGGCATGGTAGCGCTCGACAATTGCGGCCACTTCGCTCGAGTCACTCGGGGCGGCCGCCGAGAGTGCCCCCACCGGCGTAAGGATTGCGATTGCTGCGAAGGCGAGCGAGTTCAGCCAGCGCAGATAAGTGTCGGGCATAGAGACTCTCCGGGATTGTCTTTCCCTTGATCGTAATGGCTCCCGTCACGATTTCCATCACTCCCGGCGAGGTTCACGAAACTTTAA
>DASWKS010000257.1:0-5632 GCA_036396495.1 Gemmatimonadales bacterium | reverse complement strand
CTGTCGGGAGAACCAATCCGACAGCGTCGGTCCCCAGTTCGCCAAGGTGAAGCCGAACCGTGACCTGACATTGACGGGAGCGGGGAATGGTCACGGCGTGGTGACCGCTCCAACCTACGGTGAGTCCGGATCACTCGAGTGCAGTATCAGCGGCGGTACCTACAATCCCATAGACTGCACCAAGACGTACGGGTGGAAGACTTCGGTCGAGCTGACCGCTACTCCTTCCGCTGGGAGCCAGTTCACCGGATGGAGCGGGGCGTGCAACGGCACCGCAAGCACCTGCAAGGTGGTCATGACCCAGGCTCGGAGCGTGCGGGCCACCTTCAGCGGAGCGGGGACACCCTCGTTCACCTTGAACGTGGTCGGTGGCGGAGACGGAAGCGGCACGATCACCAGTCAGGCGGGCCTCTCACCGGCGATCAGCTGCACCGTCACCGCGGGGAGTGTCGTCGGCACCGGCTGCTCCGCGGTGTACCTCCAGGGAATCGCCGTCACGCTGACCGCCACTGCCGCCAGCGGCAACAGCTTCAGCGGATGGAGCGGGGACTGCAGCGGCACTGGAACCTGCAGTCTGGTTCTCTCGGCCAACCGCTCGGCGACCGGCGGCTTCGCCGCCCCGCTCGGAATCGAAGCCACCATGGGGAAGTGGGCGGCCTCCCAGTTGACTCCGGTAGTCGCAGTCCATCTCAGCCAGCTGCCGAACGGGAAGGCGCTGCTGTGGGGTCACGGCGGAGAACCACAGCTCTGGCATGGACCGGGCGCCGGCTTCACCGAGGTACCGAACAGCAACTGCACCAACGCCGGCGGCTGCGATCTTTTCTGCAGCGGGCATGCCTTTCTCGCCAACGGGCGACTCCTGGTGGCGGGTGGACACAACGAAGTCCTGGGAGACAACAACGGTGTAACGCAGGCCAGCATCTTCGATGGCACCTCCTGGCAGGCAACAGGCTCCATGGCGGCCGGGCGGTGGTACCCTACCCTGGTTACCCTCGAGAACGGCGACGTATTGGCGATATCCGGCAACAAGGAACCCGGGGTCAACGCCAACATCGTGGAGCGTTACAACGCCGCGACCGGGTCGTGGAGTCCTCTCAGTGGAACCGGTGCGATCACCGTCTCGCTCTACTCCCGCGCGTTTGTCGAGCCGAAGAACGGCTGGGTGTTTGTGGCGGGTGAAGGCACTTCACGGTACTTGAACCCCACCGGGAGTGGATCGTGGAGCACCGCGCCCGGCCGCGTGGTAGCGGACCGGGGTTACGGGAACGCGGTCATGCTGGACAGCAAGGTCCTCTACATTGGTGGCGGAGGTGCCTCGGGCTGCCCCTCCAATCTTCCCAAGAACAGCGCCGAGATTATCGATCTGGCAGCAGCCACCCCTGCATGGTCGCTGCTGACCGCCACGATGCAGATCGGCCGGCGCCAGGCGGTGGCAACGATCCTGGCGGATGGAAAGGTGCTGGTCACCGGGGGGACCAGCCAGTGCGGGTTCAGCACTGAGACCGGCGCGATCTTCGCAGCCGAAATGTGGGATCCGGCAACAGGACAATGGACCCAGCAGGCCAACGCCGGCGTAGTACGGGTCTATCACTCCACTGCCGTGCTTCTGCCGGACGGGCGGGTGCTCTCGACTGGAAGCGGCGAAGGGGCCAACGTGAGCCACCAAAAAAACTACGAGGTCTTTTCTCCGCCCTACCTGTTCAAGGGAGCCCGTCCGACCTACAACCTGGCTCGAACCGACATGCACTATGGCCAGCCGTTTACCGTCGTGACGCCCAACGCGGCGCAGATCCGGAAGGTCCATTTGATCCGGCTGGCGGCGTCGACCCATGCCTTCGACATGGGACAACGGCTGAATACCGTCGCGTTCCAGGCAGCTGCCGACGGCCAGAGCCTGACCCTCACTCCACCAGCGTCCGGCCGGATCGCTCCGCCGGGCCCGTATTTCCTGTTCATCCTCAACGACAAGGGCGTGCCTTCGGTCGCTCAGACAATTCTGTTATCTCCTTGAATCGACGACAGCATGCCGGCACCGTCATTCTGAGCGCAGCGACGAATCTCCCTCGAAGCAGCCCTTCGCTTTGCTCAGGATGACTACCGCAGGCGGAACCGCACCAGAGAAGCAATGCCATCGGGGTCCAGATCCGCGGCGTACACCGTGTCGCCGGTGGTTTCCAGGATCGAGATCGTCGCCGGAGCAGTGACCGTCAGCCGATGCTGCCCGTCACGGTCGAACACCATCCAGACCCGGCCATCCTGCCGCTCGGCGTTCGTGAGCACCCAAAGTTGGCCGCCCGCGGTCACGCGCGCCGAGCGAATCGCCGGAAGGTATTTGGGACGGTAGAGCGCCTTGCGATATTGCGAAGCCGGGATCGAGGTATTGCGGGAGCGATACAACTCGATCTGCTTGACCACGACCGCCTCGGTGAGGTCCGCCACCGGCAGCCGCAGCATTCGCCGGCCGACCACCTTGCCGTCGGACGCCAGGCGTCGAAAGCGAACTGCGCCCGGGCTGCCGGCTTCCTCCAGAATCACAAGACCGCTGGTCCAGGGATCGAACAGAACTCGGGGCACTGGTTCGAATGGCTGGGGACCGACGATCTCCCCGGAGCGTGTGGCAATTGATAGTTGAGGAAGCGCTTTCCATCCGATGGTGAATACTTCGGTGCGGGATCGTTGGTCGCGCGAGAGTCGATAGACTGTTATGGTGTCGCGCCGCGTGATCTCCTGGTAGAGCCAAGCGCCGCCGGGCAACGGCAGATAGTATCCGAGCTTCCTTTGCCGGGCCGACCCACCGGCGTGATGCTCCCACTGGTTAGGTCGATCCGGAGAACCCTTCCGATCATCGGCATCGTTATGACTGCCTTCGCCCCCTTCAACGCGAATCCGAAGATATGGGATGCGAAAACGGTGTCCTCGTCGGTTCCACCCCAGCGGCGGTCTTCGATCAGACGACCCTGGGGCACGTCTTGCCGCCCGACGGTACTCAGCAACACAGCCAATTCGAGGATCATGGCAAAACCAGGTCGGCTCAAAAACATCCAAGTCATGACCCAGTAATGATATAGCATGACAGGTTCGGGAGTTTGCTCTCCCGCCTTGACTTCGGTATTTATTCGGTAATATTACCCGAACGGAAGCCGAAGTAGGAACAGATGCCACCCATTACAGCCCACCCGCCCGTCAGCCAGCCTGTCCGCCCGCCTGCCCGCCCACTGGTTTGCCCCGAATGCGCCGGACCCCTGGTGCACGCTTCGGGCTGCATTACCTGCAGCTACTGCGGATGGGGACGATGCAGCTGACAAAGGCCAGGCGGGCAGGCGGGCAGGCGGGCGGAAAACTCGCGGTGCAATTGCCTTTACTGCCCGCCAGTCCGCCTGCCCGCCTGCCCGTCTTGGACCAGCGCCGACGCGGCACCGATTTCATCAGCCTGCCCATCCGCTCGGTGCTCAATCCACCCGAGCGCACCGGCATGTCGTTCTGGTCGATCAATCCCTACGTCGGGTGTGAGTTCGGCTGCAGTTACTGCTATGCGAGGGATACTCATCGATGGGTAACGGAACGGTCGGTCCGTGGGTCGCAACAGTCGGACAGTCGGTCCGTCGGTCAGTCGGTCAAACTTGAATCCGGACCGACCGACCGACCGACTGCCCGACCGACCGACCGACTGACCGGCGGTCCGACGGACATGTCCGACCTTTTCGAGCATCGCATCTACGTCAAGGAAGAGGTGGCCGCGGTACTGGCTCGGACCCTGGATCCGTCGAAGGTGGGCCAGACCCCGATCGTGATCGGCACCGCCACCGATCCCTATCAGCCGGCCGAGCGGCGTTTCCTGCTCACCCGACGTCTGCTGGAAACGTTTCGCGGCTTTCGAGATCTGACCATTTCCATCACTACCAAGTCGTCGCTGGTGGCGCGGGATGTCGACCTGCTGGTCGAGCTGGCTCGGAAGCACGACGTGAGCGTGAATCTCTCGCTCGCCACCGTGGATCCCGTGCTGCTGCGGCAGCTCGAGCCCCGAACCCCGCTGCCTCACGCGCGGCTCCGCGCACTCAAGACCCTCACCACCGCCGGGATCGAGGCCGGGGTGCTGATCGCGCCCATCCTGCCCGGCATCACCGACAGCTGGAGCAGTCTCGCGCAGGTCATGGAAGCAGCAAAGGAAGCGGGAGCGCGCTTCGTGGTCGGGATGGCGCTCCGCCTCGGCACCGCGGCCCGTGCCCGCTTCCTGCCGCTGCTGCACCGCGAGTTCCCCAACCTGGCACCGCGTTACGAGCAACACTACGGCCGGCGGTACAACACCCGCCGGGAGTACCAGAAGGCGCTGGAACGGCGGCTGCGGTTGCTGCGGGAAGCCTACGGCTTCAATAGGTCGGAATAGTCGGAAGGGTCGGAAAGGTCGGAAGCAGCCGGCCCGGAAATTCCCGACCCCTACGACCCTCCCGACCCTTCCGACCCTGTATGCGCTCCATCCTCTTCGTCGACCCCCCTTCCTTTTGCACCACCATAGAAGGCCTGGTCGCCCCGGCGCTCCGCTCCCGTCCTCTCGCGGTTGCTCCACCCGGCGCGGAGCGCGCGACGGTGCTGGCGCTTTCCCCCGAGGCCGAGACAGCCGGAGTACGCCGGGGCATGGCCGCGCGGCTGGCGAAGAAGCTCTGCCCCGATCTCATCCTGCTGCCGCCTAATCCGCAACTCTACGCGCGGGCATCGCGAGCGCTGCATGAAGTCCTGCGGGCGTATGCGCCGGTCATCGAGCCGCGCTGGTACGGCCATTCCTTTCTTGATCTGACCGGTACCGAGCGGCTGTTCGGACCGGCGGTGGATGTGGCGGCGCGGATCCGGCGCGAAGTCGAGGAGCGGCTCCGGCTGCCGCTCTGGGTCGGCGTCGCCACCAACAAGCTGGTGAGTGAAGCGGCGACCCGGGTGGGACGGGCGGACGGGCGCACCGGCGGACGGACGGACTCCCTGTGGCCGCTCGCCGTGCCGTCCGGTGATGAGGCGAGCTTCCTCGCCCCGCGTCACATCGAGGTGCTGCCCGACGTGCCCGACCGGATCCGCCTGCGGCTCGACGACTATCAGCTCGACCTGATCGGAGCCATCGCGGCGATCGCCGAGACCGACCTCTGCGCCGTGTTCGGCGGCGCCGGCCGTGTACTCCGGGCCCAGGCGCGAGGCATCGATCCCCGGCCGGTGCTGGCTCCCGAGGTGCGCGCCGAGTATCGGGCCGCGCACACTCTCGCCACCGACACCAATGACCTGGGCCTGCTCCACCAGCTGCTCCGACGGCTCACCGAGCGGCTGGGCCGGCGGCTCCGGCAGCGAACCCTGGCGGCGCGACGGCTCACGGTGGCGATCGACTACGTGGACTACGCCAGTGCCGCCCGCGGAATTCCGCTGGCGCCCGCCGCGCTCGACGTCGAGTTATGGGATGCATCTCGGCGGGCTCTGGCCCAGGCGATGACCCGGCGGCTGGCGATTCGCCGGGTGACGGTGACCGTGGATCGTCTGATCGACGCCAATCTTCAGTTGGATCTTTGGGAGGCACCCAGCCCACGACTGGTGTTGTTGCAGCAGGCAGTGGATCGACTACAACAAACAGGAAGCAGGGACCAGGGACCAGGGACCAGGG
>DASWKS010000256.1:0-2278 GCA_036396495.1 Gemmatimonadales bacterium | reverse complement strand
CCGCTGGTCGCGAAGCCGTCCCGGTAGCTCGGCAGCAGCACCGACGCGGGCTCCCACGCCCGCCGGAGCGTGAGCCGCCCGGCTCTGGTTTCCAGCTGGTAGTCCACGTCCAGCTCATCGCTGTGATAGCGACCGACATAATCGGCAAGACGCAACGACGCGCTGTCTGGCGCCACCTGCCGGATGTACTCGTGCAGGCCCTGGTCGAGAATCGTCAGGTTCCACCCGTTACCCGCCCGCGCGAACCTGAAGTCACCGGCCACCAGACTCCAGAATCGAGCGTTCCCCAGGTGGGTGAACGTCACCGCCGGCCCTCCGGCAGACGCCGCCAATACGCTGTCCTTGACGACGACGGTGATGATCCGGTCCGTCAGGGAATCTCGCCAGGCGCCCGCGAATGCCTGGAGCTCGGCGGGCGCGATCACCACCCGGGGCCCCGGCGCCGGCTGATCGCCGGTCACACCCAGCACCCGCCGGACGATCTGGCGGGCGTACCCTCCCGGATCGGCGGGGCCGGCATTGCAAAGCACCGCAACCGAGAGCCCGCGTTCGGGCCAACGAGCCAGGTAGGTGCGGTATCCCGCGGTGGCGCCCCCGTGGGTGACCTCCCGGATGCCGTGCCAGCGGCTCACGCCCAGGCCCAGCGCGTAGGAGATCTCGGTCCCGTCATTGAGCCGCATCGGGGTTTCCATCTGCCGGACCAGCTCGGGGCTCAGCGGTGCTGTCCCGGTGGAGAGCGCGTCGTTCCAGAGCAGCAGATCGGGAACGGTGGTCAACAATCCGCCGTTGCCGTACACCTTGGTGAAGGGCATGTCCAGCGCCCAGAGCCCTCCCGGCCCGCGACTGTACGCCGTCGCCCGTCCCGGAACCACGCGCCGGAAATCGTCCCGCCACTGGGTGTTGCGCATGCCGAGCGGCTGAAACAGATGCTCGCGACTCCACTGGGCCAGCGACTGACCGGTCACCCGTTGCACCACCGCGGCGAGCAAAGTGTATCCCGTGTTACTGTAGAGGTACGACGCGCCCGGCGGGAAATTGAGCCTCTGCTGCCGGCTCATCAGGTGCACGATCTGGTCGATGCTGTGCACCTGGGTGCCGGGCGGCCAGCCGGCCAGGGACAGCAGGGCCCACTGATCCCGGATGCCGCTGGTGTGGGTCAGCAGGTTTCGGAGCGTGATGGGGGAGCCGAAATTCGGAATTTCCGGGATATGCTTCCGAATGTCATCATCGAGCGCGAGCTTGCCCTCCTGAGCCAGGAGCAGCAGGGCCGCGGCGGTGAATTGCTTGGCCACCGAGCCCGATTCCGAAATCGACTCCGAACCGAGCGGGACGCCGTATTCGAGATTCGCCATCCCGTACGCCTGCAAATGGACGGTGCTCCCGTTGTGCCGCACTCCGGCAATGCAGCCCGGCCCGTCGGACCGTTGCCAGACGGCGAACACCGAGTCGATCGGCGGCGACTGTTGGGCGGGGAGTAGGGAAGCGGATGCCAGGAGCGGGACCGTCAGCGCCATCAGACAACGATTCATGAAGGACTCTTCTCCGGCAGCAGGGTCACTCGAACGTGGTTGGCGGGATCGAGCCAGCGCTGGGCCGCGCCTCGAATGGATTCGCGGGTGATCAGCACCGCGTCACCCCGGGGGTCCGTGATTGGCGCGGCGGGTTCGCCGGTCTGCTCGATGAACAGCAGCTGGGAGAGCCAGTATCCGTTCTGCCGCAGGTTGGTCTCGCGGGAGCGCACCTCGGTTTCCACCACCTTGGCCAGATCCCGATCGGCCGGGCCGTTCTTCCGGATCGAGTCGATCTCCGCGAACACGGCCTTGACCAGCTCGTCGACGCGTTCCGGGGCCGATCCGAAGCCGATGCTGAAGCTGTATTCCTGCCGCGGGAGACGGGTGGGTGTGCCCGACACCGACACACCGTAGGTCCCGCCCAGCGCTTCCCGTAGCACCTCGCGGAGCCGGATATCGAGCACCGACGCGAGCCCCCGCAAGGCGGCGCGGTTGGCACGGGTGTACTCGAAAGGGCCCGAGAAGACCAGCTGGGTCCTGCTCTTGGGCTCCACGCCCTTATGGATCGTTCGCTCGACCACCCCGCGGGGCGCCATGATGCCGAGGTCGCGCCACTGCTCGGTGCGTTTCAGCGACGGCAGCCCCCCCAGCCATCGCTCCACCAGAGGCCGAATCGCGTCGACAGTGAACGCGCCCACCAGCACGAAGGTGAAGTCGCTCGCATCGGCGAAGCGATCGCGATAGAAGGTGTAGGCGCGGCCCAGGTC
>DASWKS010000255.1:0-9817 GCA_036396495.1 Gemmatimonadales bacterium | reverse complement strand
GTGCTGGCGCGGATGCGGCAACTCGGCGGGCCGGTCTGAGCGGCCCGTCATTCTCTCGCTCGGGAGGTTTCGAATGCCTCGCGCTGGCGCGGTTCCGGGTTTCGTGGTCGCTGTGGTCGCTATAGTCGTTGGAGCAGCGCTGGCTTATTGGGTCGGGTCCAAAAGGGAGCGAGACAAGACCGCTGCGGTCGTCGAGCCGGCAGCGGAGTGGTCGATCCTGACCTCGGAATCCGCATTCCTGGCGGAGCGCTGCCGGACGGAATCCGGCTTCGATCCTGAGACCTCCCATTGGGCCGATTACGAGGTGGAGCCCGGGCTCACCGTCACCATCGTCCCCCACATGCAGTCGAACAAACACTCCCTGGCCGGGCTGGGCCGAGGTAAGGTGGTGGCCAAGTTCGTCAACAAGAACCCCGACCGGGAGTATCGGCCGCTGGCGCTGGCCGCCAACGGCCAGTCGTGCCTGTTCATCCAGTCCACCAAGCGTCCCGACGCCGAGGAGGATCAACTGGTGGCGCGCGCTATTGCCGCCGGGGCCGAAATGGAACGCACCTTCAAGTCGTTCCATATCGATTTCCACGACAGTGCCCACAAGACGCCGCTGGCGCGGTGGTACGACGGGACCGGCAGGATCGTGACGGCCCAGGCCGGGGCCGGGGCCCTCAACGCGATCTTTCGACTGGCTGCTTTCCCCGCCGTAGCCCAAGGGGATTCTACCGGAGGCTCAGGCCCGTCGGCATGGGTGACCTGTGTCAGCAACGGCTGCTGCCGGATGGGGATGCTGGACGAGTAATCCTGCCGCTCAGAACACCAAGGGCTTCCCCGCGGTGGCGCCTCCCTACTTGGCCTTGGCCATCGGGTTGGAGCTCCAGAACTCGGGGTCTGCCGCCATCCAATCCCGGGCGGGCATGCCCCAATACGGACGCACGGCAAAGACCGTCGTCTCGGGTCCGGCTGCGGCAGCCAGGGCGTCGGCCACATCAGACGTGGCCGCTGGCCTCAGGACGAACCGCGTGCCGTCGGGAGCTTCGAACACCGAGCCCCGGGTCTCGCGATCCTGTGTGGTCACGGTGACCACGAAAAAGCGGGTGCCCCTGAGCTTCCAGGTAGCACCGCCGCTCAGGTCGGGACGGTAGGTGACGAAGAGGTCGACTGGCTTGCCGACCAGCCCCTCTTTGCGCTTGCTGATGCCCTCCAGTGCCATCGTCAGCGCCCGATTCCCGGCATAGGCGTTCACCAGTTGCTGGCGGTGGGCCTCAGAGTCGAAAGCATTCAGCCACCACACCTCTTTGGGTCCCGTGAGCGACTCTATCGCGAGGTGTGGATGCGGGCAGTTCAGGTCGGCACAGATCCTGGCCGCGTCTTCTTCGACCGCGCGGTACGCGCGCCCGCTCCCTTGCGTCAAGGAATCGCGATAGATCTCCAGAACTGGGGGGGCATGTTCCTGCGCCATCAGGGGCTCCGCTGGGAGGATGCCGATAACAACGGCGGTACCCATTCGGGTACGACCTCGAACCGGGCGGCTGTTCCATGCGTCGATTGCAGGCACCTGCGATCTGCGGTCTGCTCAAGAACCTCGCAAACGAAGGGCATATCAGTCGGGTCAGGCCGCTGGCCACTGAAAACAGAGGACGTACCCGTCTGGATCCTTGATGTAGAGCTGCTTCATCCCGTATGGTGCGACGGTCGGCGGTCTGACATCGACGGCTTTCGCCCGCAGATCTGCATACGCGGCATCCACATCCGGGCACCCGAAGAAGAGTGCGGTATCCTCGTGCGCCGCGATCCGCGCAGGCTCCGGCGTGAGTGGTCGATACTCCTCCTCGTACGCTGTGTTCAGCATCAACTCGATGCCATCGCGTCGGAGCAGGCCCCAATCGAAGGCGTCTCCCGGCCGCGATTGGTTTGCAACCTCGAAACCCAGAACGTCGCGATAGAACGCGACCGACCTGGGCATGTCGAAGACTTGGATCAGCGGGACCATGCCTTCTACCTTGAGAGACATGTCGGACCTCGAAGTGACAGCCGCCTAAGTATCGATGATCCTGGGTTCTCCACAGCCCCCAACCTTCAAAGCTTGCAGCCTGAATCAGTCGCGGCCGTCACATGTAAGAGGCCACGGACTTCGATCCGCGCGAGAGCAATGCGTGGGCCAGCCGAATCCGGCGCCGCTGCACCAGCCACTCCCGGTCGAACGCGTCCTCCTCCGCTATGAACAGATCCAGCTTGAGAGCGGTCGCCAGGTGGATGAGGTTGCATCCGGCCGGTCGCCGGCCACCCGTAGACCTGAGCCACGGTCGCTTCTCCCAGCCGGAGTGCCGCGAGTCGCAACAGCAGTTCACGCTGGTCGGCCTCAGGAAACCGCAGCGACAGTCCGGCCAATGCGAACCGACTTGCCGTGAGGGTGAGCTCGCCGACCAGCTTCAGCTTCTCGGCCGCGGTCATGGCGCCATACAGGCGATACTGGACCCGCAGCGCCTCGGCGCTGGTATCGCTGGATCCCGCGCTCGATGCCATGGGTTCAAATGTAGGTAGCCTATGGCCGAGGTCGCGGCGGCGCCAGTCGTGCCAGCTCCCGATCAAACCCGGTGATCACACCCAGCTCTCGGGTGCTTTCGCCCGGAGCCGAGATCAGCGCCGCCAGCCGGCCGTCCGGGCCGATGGTGTGATTCCAGGCAAAGGTTCGAATGAACGGCCCCTCCGCCAGGAGCGTGGCTCTGCCGGTCCGAAACCCGGTGGTGGTCGTGATGGGTACCTGGTAGAATCGCCTGCCGTCGCGATAGATCAGCTTCGTTCCATCGGGCGACCAGAGCGGTTGCTGGCCCCGCTCGGCTACCGGGTAGGTCGCGCCGGTCGGGGGCACGGGCGACACCGCGACGCCTCCATCCACTCCACCCCACGCCAGCCAGCGCCCGTCGGGCGAAAAACTGGCCGCGAATCCCTGGCCCGGTATCGCGGTTCGGCTGGTGTCGCCTCGAAGGGCGCGTAGGAAGATTTCCCCGGTGCGCCAGTCCGAAAATACGAAGTCGCGCCCATTCGGAGCGATGGTCATGTACGACCCTCGGAAGAGCGAGATCTCTTCCGAGGTGCCCTGCTCCAGCGAAAAGAGCCGGGCGCCGATGGCGACGTTCTGGACCGGCGCCCAGAGTCCGATCATCAGCGTCTTCCCGTCGGGCGACCATGAGGCGGGATAGGCGCGATAGTTGCCCTCCACCGGGACCCGATGGCGCACTCCCGTCTCCAGATCCATCACCAGGATCTCCCAGCCGCCGATCGGCTTCCGGATATGGGCCGCCATGCGGGTACCATCGGGCGAAATTCGCGGTTGGGTGTACTGTCCTCGAGGGAAGGGGAGGGTGTCGAATCGCCCGTTGGCGCCGACGTAGGCAATCTGACCATAGAGCTGGCTCACGCCCGGCACGTACACCAGGGTACCGTCGTCGGCCAGCGCGTATTCGGCGAAGCCGAATCCCTCTTCGATCCGGACTCCCGATACGACCGGCACCGGCTCACCGCGAACTTCGCGCGACTCGAGATCAAACGGCAGTGCCGTCAGCACGCCATCATCGCTGCCGAACACCAGATGGCCGGTCGACACGTAACGGGGACTGGCGCCGAACAGAAGGTCGGCCAGCTTCACCGAGTCGAGCGGCACTACACCCCGGCGGGTGATGGCCAGCTGGGTCGCGTCGCTCAACGACATGAGCGCAAGCTGTCCCGAGCTCAGTTGTCCCAGGGCCCATTCTCCCCCCGGGAGCACGGAGGGCGTGCCGAACTGGGTCGGAAGCGTCACCGTGGAATCACCTCCACCGGTCGCGGCCACCCACCGCATCTGAAATCCATCGTGCTGGAAGAGGAGGATGCGGTCGGCCTCGGGCCAGACCGCCCCGCTGGGACGCTCCACCGTGGCCAGCGTGGTGGGGCTGCCTCCCGCGGCGGCGACCTTTCGCAGCTCGGTCCCGGAGAAAAACGCTATCCAGGTTCCATCGGGCGAGAAGAACGGGTGATAGGCGCCCTCGGTCCCCGGCAGGACTCTCGCCGAGTCGCGATCGAGCGGACGGACCGCTAAGGCGGTCGTGCTTCCTCGCGAGGTGACGTAGGCCAGAATGTTGCCTTGAGGTGCGAGCGCGACCGCGGACTGCCAGATGCCCAACGGGCCCGGCCCGGTCAAGGCCAGCGGCGTCTGGGCGGAAAGCACCAGGTTCCAGTGCCGGGTGACCCGCGCGCCGGCCCCGCCTCGATCGAACAGCAGTCGACCGGCGGCGAGTCCGGTGAGTAAAGCCAGGAGGGCCGCAACGCCGACCATCAGCCCCACCCGGGTTTTCACCCGACGCTCCCCCCGTGCCTCCATGCGTCTGATGGTGCGTTCGGTGGGCCGTTTGAGCGCTTCGACGAATTCGCCTGCGGTGGCAAATCGATCGGCCGGCACTTTCTCCAGTGCCGTATGGATCGCCGCTGCGACGTGAGCCGGTACCGTGGGACGCCGGCTGCTGACCGGGACCGGCTCGGTGGTCATGACGGCGGTCAACACCGCCTGGGCGGTGGCTCCCTGGAAGGGAGGCATCCCGGTCAGCATTTCATACGCCACGCAGCCGAGCGAATAGATGTCGGTCCGGCCGTCGACCTGCCGCTCGCCGGAGGCCTGTTCCGGACTCATGTAATAAGGCGTTCCCAGCGAGAGTCCGGTCTGAGTCAGCCGATCGCCGGCGGCGTGACTCACCGCCAGCGCGATCCCGAAATCGGCCACCATCGGCTGTCCCTCGTGCAGCAGCACGTTTTCCGGTTTGATATCGCGATGGATCACGCCCCGTCGGTGGGCGTAGTCGAGGGCGCCGGCCACCGCGCCGGTGATGGCGAGGGTTTCCTCGATCGAGAGCTGTTTTTCACGGGTCAATCGCTGGCGGAGGGACTCTCCCTCCATGAACGGCATGACGTAATAGAGCTGGCCGTCCAGGGTTCCCGATTCTATCAAGCCCAGGATGTGAGGATGCTGCAGGTTGGCGGTGACCTCGATTTCCTTGAGGAACCGTTCGGGGCCCAGGACGGCCGCCAGCTCGGGCCGCAAGACCTTGATCGCCACCTTCCGGTTGTGGCGGAGATCGTGCGCCAGGTAGACCGTGGCCATCCCGCCCGCGCCAACATCGCGCTCGATACGGTATCGGCCGGCCAGCCCGGCGTCGAGAAAGGCAGTGGGAGCGGCCATGGGGACACGCCGACATTAGCAACCGCTTGCGTCCCAGACAAGCTGGCGGCTCGCGCCGGCGAGTCCAGCCCGCTCTTCTCAGTGGGCGTGACGCCAGGACTGGAGCACGTGGAGGTACTGGGCCCGCTCGAATCCGGCGGGATCGGGGCAGCGGCGGAGATTCATGCTGCCACGGAGCTGATCGATCCCCTCGTATTCATGCTCGATGAGCCACTGGCGAAATCCTTCTCGCACCAGCGACAACCGTTCGGGTCCGTGGCGCAGCAGCGCGGAGACCAGCTGCACCGCGTCCGCGCCGGCCATCACGGCCTTGACCGCGTCGGTCGCGGTGTGCACCCCGCCCGTCACCGCGAGGGAGGCCTGGATCTGACCGGAGAGGATCCCGAGCCAGGTGAGCCGCGGCAACAGCTCGCCGGAATGGCTCAGCTTGAGCCGCGACCGCACTTCGAGCTGCTCGGGATCGATGTCGGCCTGGTAGAAGCGATTGAACAGCACGATCCCGCCTGCTCCCGCGGCATCGATCTGACGGGCGAAGTGGCCGAACGCGGAGTACCAGGGGGAGAGCTTCACCGCGACCGGGATCCGAACCTGGCTCACCACCGCCTGGACGATCTCGATCCCGCTCTGTTCAACGGCTGCGCCCGCCCGGGTGAGGTCGGTGGGGATGGCGTAGAGATTGAGCTCGAGGGCGTCGGCGCCCGCGTCTTCCATGAGTGCGGCGTAGCGGAGCCAGCCGCCCGCGGTGCTGCCGTTGAGCGAGGCAATGACGGGGACGGCCACCGCCACCTTGATCCGCCGGATCTGTTCCAGATACTCGTTCGGGCCCAGCGCGAAAGCCGCCGGACTGGGCCAATAGCTCGCCGCCTCGGCGAACGCCTGGGCGTGGGGTTCCATCGCCCGATGGGTTGCGAGTTCCTCCCGCGCCAGCTGCTCCTCGTAAAGCGAGTGCATCACGATCGCGGCCGAGCCGGCGTCCTCGAGCCGCCGGACCAGGTCGAGATCGTCGACCATGGGCGAGGCCCCGGCCATGAATGGGTGCGGCAGCTTCAGGCCGAGGTAGGTCGTGGCCAGGTTCACGGGGTCTCCTCGGGGGGCGCGCCGTCACCGCGTTGGGGCATCGTCAATCCGGCCAGATAGCGGTACACCGCCCATCGATCGCGGACCTGGGCGCTGGCCCGGGCCATCAGCTCCCGATGCCGGGCCGGATCGACTTTTTCCGCCATCCGGAACCGGGTCTCGTTCCGCTGATAGGTCGCCACCGGCACGGTCGGCTCCTTGGAATCGAGCTGAAGCGGCGGGAGATGCTGGCGGACCCGGCGGGGGTCATATCGATACAACGGCCAGACGCCCGACTTGGCGGCGAGCTGCTGTTGCTCCACGCCATGCCGAAGATCGTACCCGTGGGCGATGCAGGGTGAGTAGGCGATGATCAGGGATGGTCCCGGGTAGCTCTCCGCCTCGAGGAACGCCTTGACCGTCTGGTTCATGTCGGCGCCCAGGGCCACCTGGGCCACATACACGTGGCCGTAGCTCATCGCCTCGAGGCCGAGATCCTTCTTAGGAGTGCCCTTGCCGGCGCTGGCGAATTTGGCGGAAGCGCCTAACGGCGTGGCTTTGGATTGCTGGCCGCCGGTGTTGGAATAGACCTCGGTATCGAGGACCAGGACGTTGACGTCGCGCTCCTGTGCCAGCACGTGGTCGAGTCCGCCGTAGCCGATGTCGTAGGCCCAGCCGTCGCCGCCGGCCAGCCAGACCGACCGGTGCACCAACCCATCGGCGATCTCGAGCAGGCGCTGGGCTGGGACCTCGCTGCTTCCCTGCAGCCGGCGTTTGAGCTCCGCGACCGCCTCCCGTTCCGCGGCGATGGTCTCCTCGCTCCGCTCCCGGGGGAGGGTCAAGGTGGTCACCACCGCTTCCGGCAGCCGGTCACGCAGCTCCCCGACCAGCCGCACCGCTTCCGCCCGCCGCGCGTCGAGAGCGAGTCGGATCCCGAAGCCGAACTCGGCGTTGTCTTCGAACAATGAGTTGGCCCACGCTGGACCGCGCCCATCCCGGTTCACCGCCCAGGGGGTGGTCGGCAGGTTACCGCCGAAGATCGATGAGCATCCGGTGGCGTTGGCCACCAGCGCGCGATCGCCGAAAAGCTGGGTCAGGAGCTTGAGGTAGGGCGTCTCTCCACACCCGGGGCAGGCTCCCGAGTACTCGAACAGCGGCTGCAGCAATTGAGATGTCTTGACGTTCATCCGGGTCAGTGCCCGCCGGTCGGCTTCGGGGAGCGCAAGAAAGAATCGGTAGTTGCTCCGCTCCCGCTCGCGCAGCGGCCGCTGCGGTGCCAGGTCGATCGCCTTGTGCCGCGGATTGGCCTTGTCTTTCGCCGGACAAATCGTGGTGCAGAGAGAGCAACCGGTGCAGTCCTCGGGAGCGACCTGCACGGTATAGGCCTTCCCCTGAAAATCCGGTCCCTTCCAGGTGGTGTGGAGGAAACTCTCGGGTGCTCCAGCCAGCGCCGCCGGGTCGTATACCTTGGTCCGGATCGCGGCATGGGGACAGACCAGTGCGCACCAATTGCACTGAATACAAACGGCCGGATCCCAGACCGGGATCTCGGCGGCGAGGTTCCGCTTCTCCCACCGCGAGGTGGCGGTGGGCCAGGTGCCGTCCACGGGAAAGGCGCTCACTGGGAGGAGATCACCCTGCCCGGCCAGGATCACCCCGGTCACGCGCTGAACGAAGTCGGGCGCGTCCTCCGGTACGATGCGGCTCCGATTCCGCTTTGACGACCCAACCGCCGGCACCTCGATCCGGTGGAGCTGGTCGAGGGCCCGGTCCACGGCCGCGTGGTTCCGTTCGATCGCGACCGACCCGCGCTTCTGATAGGTCTTCTCAATCGTCTCCTTGATGCGCGCGATCGCGGCTTCAGGTGACAGCACACCCGAGAGGGCAAAGAAGCAGGTTTGCATGACGGTGTTGATCCGGCCCGCGAGCCCGGCCTCCCGCGCCACCCGGTAGCCGTCGATCGCGAAGAGGTCGAGTCGTTTCGCGATCACGGTATCCTGCACCTCTCGCGGCAGGTGATCCCAGACCAGCTCGGGCGGGAATGGCGCGTTGAGAAGTACGGTGGCGCCCGGCGCGGCGGCTTCGAGCACGTCGATCCGATCCAGGAAGTCGAACTGATGGCAGGCGATGAAGCTCGCCTCCCGGATCAGGTAGGGCGCCCGGATCGGCCGGGGGCCGAAGCGAAGATGGGAGACGGTGACTGCGCCGGCCTTTTTCGAGTCGTACACGAAATAGCCTTGAACGAAGAGCGGCGTCTGCTCCCCCAGGATCTGGATCGTGTTCCGGGTCGCGCCGACGGTGCCGTCGCTTCCCAGGCCCCAGAACACGGCGCGAACTTCGTCCTCGGGCTCCAACGAGAGACCCGGGTCCCAGGGTAGCGAGAGGTGGGTCACGTCGTCGGTGATACCGATGGTGAAGCGGCGTTTCGGCGTCGCCGCCCCGAGCTCGTCGAAGACCGCCTTCGCCATCGCCGGGGTGAACTCCTTGGACGAGAGCCCATAGCGCCCCCCGATCACCCAGGGGACCGGAGCTCCGTGGGTGCGCCCGGCCCATCCCTCGTGCAGGGCCGCCACGACATCCAGGAACAGCGGCTCACCCGGGGCGCCGGGTTCTTTAGTGCGGTCGAGGACGGCGATCGTTCTGGTGGTTGCCGGCAAGGCGGCGAGGAAGCGCTCCCCGTCGAACGGGCGATATAGCCGGACCTTGACCAGGCCGACTCTCTCGCCGTCATCGATCAGTCGCCGCGCCATCGTCTCCACGGTCTCCCCGGCCGAGCCCATCACGACGATGACGCGCTCGGCTTCCGGGTGGCCGCTGTAGTCGAACAACCCGTAGCGCCGTCCGGTTCGGCGCCCGAGCGCCTCCATGGTCTCGGCCACCACCCCGGGGCAGCGTTGGTAGAACAGGTTGGCTGCTTCGCGCGCCTGGAAGAACACGTCGGGGTTCTGGGCCGTTCCCCGAAGGACTGGATGGTCCGGATCGAGTGACCGGCGCCGATGGGCCGTGATCAGTGCCGGATCAAGCAGGGCATTCAGGTCCTCATCATCGAGCAGCGTGATCTTCTGGATCTCGTGGGAGGTCCGGAATCCGTCGAAGAAGTGGAGCAACGGGATCCGCGAGCGGAGGGTGGCTGCCTGCGCGATCAAGGCAAAGTCGTGCGCCTCCTGGACCGAGCTCGAGGCCAGGAGCGCGACGCCGGTCTGCCGGACCGCCATGACGTCCGAGTGATCCCCGAAGATCGAAAGGGCGTGGGTCGCCACGGTCCGAGCCGCCACGTGAAGGGCGAATGGGGTCAGTTCGCCCGCAATCTTGTAGAGGTTGGGGATCATCAGCAGCAGCCCTTGCGAGGCGGTGAAAGTAGTGGTCAGGGCGCCGCCCTGGAGCGCCCCGTGCACCGCACCGGCGGCGCCGCCTTCCGATTGCATCTCGATCACGCGCGGACTCTGACCCCAGATGTTCGACCGTCCGTGCGATGTCCATTCATCGGCCAGTTCACCCATGGGCGAACTCGGCGTTATGGGATAGATGATGATCTGTTCGCTGAGCCTGTGTGCAACG
>DASWKS010000254.1:0-4156 GCA_036396495.1 Gemmatimonadales bacterium | reverse complement strand
GATAACCGATCGCAGGACGCGGTCATCGAAGCCCTGGGAGAAGCCGGCGGGAGCGAGAATCTGCAGTGGCTGATGGCGCAAGCCCGTGACGGGGGCACCGCCTCATCCGATCGGGCCCGAGCAGTCCGTGGGGCGGTGCGGGCCGGAGCCCGAACCGAGGATCTCATTCAACTGTACGACGCGGGTCAGGATCGGCGGGTGAAGGAAGCGCTGCTGGAAGCCCTGGCCCGCATCGGCGACCGGGCCGCGACCGACAAGTTGATGGCCATCGCGCGAACGGAGACCGACCTGCAGATCCGCCGGAGTGCCATCAATCGGCTATCGAAGAGTGGAGATGAACGGGTCGCTGCCATGCTGAAAGATCTGGTCGAGAGGTGAGAGGGGGGAGGTGTCAGGGGGGAGTGAACCGGAGAGTGCCCAATGCCCAATGCCCAATGCAGAGGGATTCTTCCCACTCCCATACCTCTGCTATGGGCACTCGTCATTGGGCATTCCGCATTCACTCCACCCTTGACCCTTTCTAGTTCCCACCTTTGACAGAGCCCGGCGGCAGCCCATAGATGAGCTCCGCAGTACGACGGTCCCTTTCGCTCAGATTGGGCGAGCGGGGCGTGTGGTACATAACATCGGTGTTCTGGTTAGAGTGGCCCAGGCCGAGCACGTGTCCCACTTCGTGCAGTGCCACGGTGAGCAGCGCCGTGCGATCCATGCGCTTGCCCGACGGATCGGCCAGCGCCAGCTGAATCCTCCCGTTGTGAATGGCACCGTCGCTCGCGATCGTCAGATCGGTCTGCCCGGTGCGCTTCTCGACCGGCTCAAACTCGGCGATCCACTGCACCACGATGTTGGCCGACGCGGTGTCGCTGATGAAGCCGAATTGAAGCCCGCCCAGCTGCAACCCGCTCCACCGGCCGAAGGCTTCGCGTAGGGCCGCCGCGCCGACGGTGCCGGCCCGCTCGGACAGGCTGTCCTGCACCACCGCGACCGTCACCACCTCGCGGGGGCGCACCGGCCAGCGCCGCAGGACCGAATCGCTGTCGATCAGCAGCGAATCCAGATAAACCATCGACCCGGCGCGCACGATCCGCCGGTGGGCCTCGAGCCGGACCATCAGATCCACCGTCGGGGTCGCTCCGGCCACGGGCGCGGGAGGCGGGAGCTGAGGAGGAGGCAGCGGGCGCGGCGGTGGCGGCGGCGGAGCGACCGGCTGGGTATCGACCGCTGGGGCAGGCGTTTCGGGCGACGAATTGAACCGAGCCACCACGATCATGAGCACCAGAACCGTGATGATGCCGGCGAGCCAGCGGGTGGCGCCACTCGGGCCGGGCGACTCGGGCGGGAGCTCGGGACGTTTCCGCCGCGGCGGGTAGGGCTTCGCCTGCTGGCGCGGGTTTGAGCTGGGTTCTAACATTTCGCCCCTGAACACTGGCGGATGGACTCGCACCCCGGAGACCGGATGGCCCCGTTTTGCCGCTGACTGCCCTGGCTCGCGGTTTGGTGCGCTGGCGCTGGGCGGTCCTGGGCGGATGGGGTCTCATCGCCGTGGTGGCCGCGCTCCGAGCGCCGCAAACGGTTAACCTGCTGGACCTTCGCGGGGGAAGTCACCGACCGACCGAAGCCCGGATTGCGGACAGCCTGCTGCGCACCCGGTTCCCCCGCGCCTTCAGTGAATATTTCGTCGTTACCGTCCAGGGGCCAAGCGGCTTCAGCCAGGGCCGGCCCGGAGCCACGCTGGACTCCCTCCTGGCCGCGGCCCGCCGGCCCGCCTGGGTGGGCACGGTACTGGGCTGGCCCGATGCCCGGGATTCGCTGTTCCTGGGCCCGGACCGACGTTCGACGTTCTTCCTGGTCGCGGTGACGGCGCCCACCTCCGACAGCATCGCGGGCCTGGTCGCGCCGTTCCGCCACATCCTCGAAACCCAACTGCGCCGCCTGCCCGAACGGGACGATTACACCGTCCGGGTGACCGGGCGCGCGCCGCTCGAGGCCGACATCCGCGAGCTGAGCGCCCGCGACAGCCGCCGGGTCGAGCTCCGGGTTCTCCCGATCGCGCTCCTCATCCTGGTGCTCGCCTTCGGGGCGCTGGTGGCGGCGCTGCTGCCGATTCTCATCGGGGTGCTCGCCATCGCGGTGTCGCTCGCGCTGATCGGGTTGCTGGCACGGGTGACGCCAATGTCGGTATTCGTGCTCAATCTCACCACCATGATCGGCCTGGGCGTCGGGATCGACTACTCCCTGCTCATGGTCACCCGATTCCGGGAAGAGCTTAACCACGGTTTGCGCCCGCGCGAGGCCGCCGAACGGACCGTGGTCACCGCGGGCAACGCGGTCATCACCTCGGGCCTGACCGTTGTAGTGGGCCTGGCAGCGCTGCTGCTGACGCCCCTGGTCGACACCCGGAGCATCGGCCTGGGCGGAATCGTGGTGGTGGCGGTGGCGGTCCTGCTCTCGGTCACGCTGCTCCCTGCCCTGCTGGCGACGATGGGTCGCGACATCGATCGGCCCCGCTGGCTGGCGCGACGGCTCACCTGGTACCACGCCCCCCAGATCTGGGAGGGTTGGGCCCGCGCTCTGATCCGGCATCCCTGGCGGGCCCTGATGCTGGGCGGCACCGCCATCGCCCTGCTGGCCTGGCCGCTGGCGCGGCTGTCCGTCGGACTGCCCGCGCGCCATTGGTGGCCCGCCGCCACCGAGGCGGGTGCGGCGGTCGACCAGCTCACCGGCATGGGCCGCAGCGGATATCTGTTTCCGGTGCGGCTGGTGATGGAAGCGCCCGATACGGGCCTCATGACCTCCGCCGCCCGACTCAGGGGCTTGCGCACGCTGGCCGATTCGCTACGGACCGACCCGCGAGTCGGTGACGTGCGGAGCCTGCTCGATCTGAGCCCCGGGAGCGGGATCCTGACGCTGTCGGTGCTGCTGAGCGATCTGGATTCGGCCCGGGTCCAGTATCCGGCGCTCGACGGATACCTGAGCCCGGACGCGCGCTTCACGCTGCTGGACGTGATCCCGGCGGATACCGTGTCGCTGCCCACCGCGATGGGCCTGGTCGAGTCGGCCCGAGCCCTGGTCACATCGGGCTCGGTACGCCAGCTCCGCGACAGCCGGATTCTGGTCGGCGGCTACACCGCCGCCGCGGTCGACTTCCAGCGCGATCTGCTGCAGCGCTTCCCGCTGCTGGTAGTGCTGGTGCTGGCCGTCACGGGCGTCATGCTGGCGCTGGCCTTCCGTTCCGTGCTGGTGCCGCTCAAGGCGATCGTGATGAACTCGCTCTCGGTGCTCGCCACCTTCGGGGTCATCGTGCTGGTGTTTCAGCAGGGCTTCGGCAGCCGGCTCTTCGGCCTGGCCGAGCCCACCGGGGCGATCTACGTGGCGGTGCCGGTCCTGGTGTTCGCGGTGGTGTTCGGCCTGAGCATGGACTACGAGGTGTTCCTGCTGTCGCGGATCAAGGAAGCGTTCGACCGGACCGGTCGCAACACCGAGGCGACCACCGAAGGCCTGGGCGCCACGGCCACGGTGATCACCTCGGCGGCGCTGATCATGATCACAGTGTTCGGCGCCTTCGCCTTCGCCGGTGTGCTGGTGATGCAGCTGCTCGGGTTCGGGCTGGCCGTGGCGGTGCTGCTGGATGCGACGGTGGTCCGGATGGTGCTCGTTCCAGCCTTCATGCACCTTGCGGGACGGTTTAACTGGTGGCCCGGACGATTGAAGAGGTGAGAGGTGAGAGGTGAGATGTGGGAGGGAGGAATAAACTGGAGAATGCTCAATGCCCAATGCCCAATGCAGAGGTATGGGTGAGGTCCGAAATCCTTCTGCAATCGGCACTGGGCATTGGCCATTCTCCAGTTTATTCCCCCCTCTCACCTCCCAACCTCAGCCTTTTGCTTCGAGCCAGTTTTCCCCAATCCCCATCTCGACCCGGAGAGGGACGCCCAGCTCGGCGGCTCCTTCCATATGACCTCGCACCACCTCCTGGACCACATCCACTTCCTCCTCCGGGGCCTCCAGTACCAGCTCATCGTGCGCCCGGACGATTGAAGAGGTGAGAGGTGGGAGGGAGGAATAAACTGGAGAATGCTCAATGCCCAATGCCCAATGCAGAGGTATGGGTGAGGTCCGAAATCCTTCTGCAATCGGCACTGGGCATTGGCCATTC
>DASWKS010000253.1:0-4394 GCA_036396495.1 Gemmatimonadales bacterium | reverse complement strand
GTCCCCGATGGGGAACCTGGTCAACCTGACGCTCCGCGACCTGGAGCGGGTGATCTACTACTCCAGCTAGGTGGTGATCGAGCCGGGCAAGCTGGACGTTGATCCCCATCAGTTGATCGATGAAGACGAGTACCTCGCCCTCCGCGCCAAGGCCCGGGAGGAAGGCGATGTGGGCTTCAAGGCCGATCTGGGCGCGCCGGCGGTCCGCACCCTGCTCGAGCGGATCGACGTGAAGAAGCTGGCCGATGAGCTGCGCCACGGCATCGCCAAGGAGACCAGCCAGCATCGCAAGAAGCAGATGCTCAAGCGTCTCAAGATCGTGGACGCGTTCCTTTCCTCGGGCGACAACGGCGAGCTGCCGAACAATCCCGCCTGGATGGTGATGGACGTGATCCCGGTCCTGCCGCCCGACCTGCGTCCGCTGGTGCCGCTGGACGGCGGCCGGTTCGCGACCAGCGACCTGAACGACCTGTACCGCCGGGTGATCAACCGGAACAACCGCCTCCAGAAGCTGATTCAGCACAAGGCGCCGGAGGTCATTCTCCGGAACGAGAAGCGAATGCTGCAGGAGGCGGTCGACGCGCTGTTCGACAACGGACGTCGTTCCAAGGCCATCCGGGGCCGGGGCAAGCGGCCCCTCAAGTCGCTCAGCGACATGCTCAAGGGCAAGCAGGGCCGGTTCCGCCAGAACCTGCTCGGCAAGCGGGTGGACTACTCGGGCCGCTCCGTGATCGTGGTGGGCCCCGAGCTCCGGCTGCACCAGTGCGGACTGCCCAAAACCATGGCGGTCGAGCTGTTCAAGCCCTTCATCATCAACAAACTGGTGGAGAAGGGGATCGCCGAGACGGTCAAGCGGGCCAAGAAGATCGTGGAGCGCGAGGGGCCGGAGGTGTACGAGATCCTGGAGGAGATCATTCAGGATCATCCGGTGCTGCTCAACCGCGCCCCGACCCTGCACCGGCTGGGCATCCAGGCGTTCGAGCCCAAGCTGGTGGAGGGCAAGGCCATCCGGATCCATCCGCTGGTCTGCGCCGCGTTCAACGCCGACTTTGACGGCGACCAGATGGCGGTGCACGTCCCGCTCTCGTTCGAGGCGCAGCTCGAGGCCCGGCTGTTGATGGTGTCGTCCAACAATATTCTGAAGCCGTCCGACGGGCGGCCCATCGCCGAGCCGTCGCAGGACATGGTGCTGGGCTGCTACTTCCTCACCAAGCTGCCCCCCGGATTCGAGGAAGAGATCCGCAAGGGCGGGGTGAAGCAGGAGGAGACCCGGGAGCGGCTCTGGAAGCCCGCCCCCTTCTTCGGCAGCCTGGCCGAGCTGGAGATGGCGCTGCTGCACGGCCGGGTGACCCACCAGACCGCCATCCGGTTCTGGTTCGTGCCGCCCCGCGAGTCGGCCGATCCCCGGGCCCGCTGGATTCGCACCACCGTGGGCCGGGTGCTGTTCAACAACATCCTGCCGCGGAAGGTGGTCGCGGAGCTCGGGTTCCGCGACGAGCTGTTGCGCAAGAAGGCCCTCTCGGAGCTGGTACTGCAGAGCTATCGCCGGGCCGGGCTCAGGGAGACGGTGGAGTTCCTCGACCGGCTCAAGCGGTTCGGGTTCGACTTTGCCACCCTGGGTGGCGTGTCGATCGGGCTGGAGGATCTGGAGATTCCCCCGGTGAAGACCCAGCTGCTGGAGGAAGCCCAGAAGCGGGTGGAGCGGTTCCAGCGGGCCTACAACACCGGCCAGATCACCTTCGGCGAGCGCTACAACAAGGTGATCGACGCCTGGACCCACGCCAACAACGACGTGGCCGAGGCGATGATCGACCACATGCGCGCGTCGCGGGGCGGCTTCAATCCGGTCTACATGATGTTCGACTCCGGGTCGCGCGGCAGTCGGGACCAGATCCGGCAGCTGGCCGGGATGCGCGGCCTGATGGCCAAGCCGCAGAAGAAGCTGACCGGCGGTATCGGGGAAATCATCGAGAGTCCCATCAAGTCGAATTTCCGTGAGGGGCTGTCGGTGCTGGAGTACTTCATCTCCACCCACGGCGCGCGGAAGGGCCTGGCCGACACGGCGCTCAAGACCGCCGACGCCGGCTACCTCACCCGGCGACTGGTGGACGTGGCCCAGGACGTCACGATCACCGAGGAAGATTGCGGCACCATCAAGGGCCTCGAGATGACCGCCCTCAAGGAAGGCGAGGACGTCATCGAGACGCTCAAGGAGCGGATCACCGGCAGCGTCGCGGCCGAAGATGTGTTCGATCCGCATCAGCTGGATGACGACGGCGATCCCAAGCTGCTGGTGCAGGCCGGCCAGCTGGTGGAGGAAGAGACCGCCGACGCCATCGAAGAGGCGGGCATCGAGAAGGTGAACATCCGCTCGGTGCTCACCTGCGAGGCCCGTCGCGGCGTCTGCCGCATGTGCTATGGCCGCAACCTGGCCACCATGGAAATGGTGGACATGGGTGAAGCGGTGGGCATTCTCGCGGCGCAGTCGATCGGTGAGCCGGGCACCCAGCTGACTCTCCGGACCTTCCACATCGGCGGGACTTCATCGCGGATCGCGGAAGAGGCCGAGCGCCGGGCCCGGGCCGACGGCGTGGTGCGCTACAGTGACGAGCTGGACTGGACCGACCTGCCGGTGGAGTACGAGGACGGGACCAAGGGCAACATCCGGGTAGTCACCAGCCGCGAGGACGAGTCGGCGAGCGAGGAGACCCGGCAGGCGATCGAAGTGTGCGACGCCAAGGATGCTTCGCGCGTGATCAACCGCTACCCGGTGCCGGCCGGCGCCATCCTGCACGTCAAGGAAGGCGATGTCGTCACCAAGGGCGACAACGACCGGCGGGCAACCATTCTCTATACCTGGGACCCGTACAGCGATCCCAGCATCATCAAGATCGACGGGGATCTGCGCTGGAAGGACCTGGTGCCGGGCGTGACCCTCAAGGAAGAGCTGGATGAGGGCACCGGGCTCCGGTCGCTGGTCGTCACGGCCGATCCGGATCGGGAGCTGCATCCTTCGGTCCTGGTCTACGCCGGCAAGAAGGACCCCCAGGAGTACACCCTGGCCGAGGGATCACGCATCATTCTGGGATCGCCCACCGACCAGATCAGCCGCGCGATGGACATGCCGGATCAGACCAATCCGTGGTCCTCGAAGTTCCAGGTCGACGAGCGGCCGGTGAACGAGGCCTGGCCCGGCAAGTCGAAGAAGGAGGCCAAGGACCGGACGGTGTATCTCTCGCCCCCAGTGCGGGTAGCCAAGGGCATCACCATCACCAAGATGGCCAAGGTGGCGTACAAGACCCGCGACATTACCGGTGGTCTGCCGCGGGTGGCCGAGCTGTTCGAGGCCCGCCGGCCCAAGGATCCGGCCACGATCTCCGAGGTGGACGGGATTGTGAAGTTCGGCGAGATCAAGCGCGGCAAGCGCGAGATCTTCGTGAATCCGACCGGCGGTGACGGGCAGTTGCTCGAAGCCGAGACCTCGCAGCTGTACGAGGTGCCGGCCGGCAAGCACCTCCGGGTGCACGAAGGCGACCGGGTGCGGGCGGGTGACCGCCTCACCGAGGGGCCGGTGAATCCGCACGACATCCTGCGGATCAAGGGTCCCCGGGCGGTGCAGGAATACCTGCTCAACGAGGTGCAGGAGGTCTACCGGCTGCAGGGCGTCCGGATCGCCGACAAGCACATCGGCGTGATCGTACGCCAGATGCTGCAGAAGCTGCGGGTCACCGATCCGGGCGATACCACCTTCCTCGAAGCCGAGTCGGTGGACAAGCTGTCGTTCTACGACGAGAACGAACGGGTGACCAAGCGGAAGAGCAAGCCGGCCACGGCCGAGCCGGTCCTGCTCGGCATCACCAAGGCGAGTCTCACCACGCAGTCGTTCATTTCGGCGGCGTCGTTCCAGGAGACGACCCGGGTGTTGACCGATGCGGCGATCCGCGGCGCCAAGGACGATCTCCGGGGCCTCAAGGAGAACATCATCATCGGGCACCTGATTCCGGCGGGTACCGGCCATTACCGGTACGTGGATCTGGAGATCCAGCCGCCGGCGGGCTTCGAGCCGCCGCCGCCGCTGCTGGAGGTGGTGACCGATGGCACTCTTCCGCCGGTCGTTGCGCCGGAAGAGGTGGAGGCGCTCTAAGTCGGTCAGTTGGTCAGGCGGTCAGGCGGACGGAGGCGCCCGGGCGAAAGCTCGGGCGCTTTTCGTTCGTTGCGGATGTTCTCGATACCCGACTTACCGCGCCACCAGACCGTTTGCCCCGGCCGGCAAGCCCGTGGTTTCACCCAACGGCGTCAAAGCTCCTTTCGAGTCGATTCGAAAGGCGCTGATGGAGCTGCTGCCCGAGTTGAGGATGTAGAGATAACCACCGCTGACGCTGACATCCGCGTCG
>DASWKS010000252.1:0-3158 GCA_036396495.1 Gemmatimonadales bacterium | reverse complement strand
CGCGGTCGCCAGCTGGCTGTACACCGAGTAGTACTCCGCCCCGTGCTCCAGGATCACCGTCAAGCCATAGGTGCTGAGGCGTTGCACCAGCGCCACCCGCCCCGCCTCCACCGCTTTCACTGGGGTGCCCAGTGCCGCGCCGATGCCGATGCCGTTCCACCGGATCACTCCTCCGGCCGGCAGCGTATCGCGTCCGAACTGGTAGACGATTCGACCCTGGACCGGCCAGTCCAGCCGTCCAATGTCCTCGGTGGTCATGCTGCCGGCGGTCGGCGAGGCAGGCCGGGCCACCCGGCGCCGCTCCAGGTTGACGAGGATGTCGTTGAGCCGGGTTTCGTCGCGTTCCAGGGTGGAGATCCGGGCCCGGGTCTCCTGGCTGGTGCGGGTCAGACCCCGGAGCCGTCGCTCCCGCTCCACCGCCAGCGCGGCGAACTGGCGCAGCTCCGACTCGCGCTCCGACCGGCGGTTGTCGAGTTGCGAGAGCACGTCGCTCAGCTGGGTCCGGTGCCGGCCGATCCGGTCGTTGAGCCGCTGCACGTCGGTCAGGATGGCCCGGTCCTGCCGGCTGGTGAGGAACAGATACTTGTAGCGCGATAGCAGATCGCCGAAGGACTCGGCGGTGAGCAGGACCCGCCAGGTGTACAGCGGGCCGCGCTTGTAGATGTCCACCAGTCGGCGGTTGAGCACCGCCCGCCGCTCCGCCAGGTTGTCCTGGGCCAGGATCAGCTCGGCGCTGGTCTGGTCCAGCTGGGTGCCCAGTCCGCTGATCTGGCGCTCGATCTCGTTGACGAGGCGATTGGTGACGTCGCGCTGCCGCTCCAGGTTGCGGAGCTCGGTCGTTACGTCCCGCAGCTGGCCCTGGAGGCGGGTCTGCTGACGCTGGAGCTGTTCCCGTTCGGCCCTTATCTCCTGGATCCGGCGGCGGGAGCGTTCCAGCTCGGTCGGCTGCTGTCCGACCAGCGACATCGGCGAGAGGGCGAGCAGCAGCAGCAGGGTTCCCCGTACCAGGTTCCACGTTCCGGGGGTGCGGTGCTGGGTGCGGTTCCAAGCGCACAGTGCACACCGTGCGGCACACGGCACCGCACTCGGCACCGCACCAACGGTACCTGGAACCCGGAACCCGGAACGTGCCCTCACACCGCTCTCAGATGTCTTCCCACGCTCACCAAACTTCCCACCAGTCCCAGCAGCGTACCGAACAGCAGGATCAGCATCATGTCGCCGGGGGTGAAGAACTTGAGATCGGGCAGTTCGGTGCCGAGGCCGGTGCGGAACAGCATGTAGCCGCCCCAGCACAGCAGCAGGGCCAGCCCGCCCCCCAGGATCCCCTTGAGCGCGCCCTCGAGCACGAAGGGACCGCGGATGAACCGGTTGGTCGCCCCCACCAGTCGCATGATGGCGATCTCGCGGGCCCGTTGAAAGACCGTGATCCGGATGGTCACGCCGATGATGGCGATGGCCACCAGGGCAAAGGTGAGGCCGATGACCAGTTGCACCACCGAGGCCAGCCGGCGCAGGTTGTCGAGCCGCTCTACCCATTCCCGGCCGTAGCGGACATCGTCGATGAAAGGGAAACCCGCCAGCCGGTCGGCGACTTGACGCACCGCCTGGGCGCCCCGGTAGGGCGGCTTGAGCTGGATCTCGAGTGAGGCGGGAAGGGGGTTGGCCGCCAGGTCCTTGTAGGCCTCGCGGAACTCCTCCAGCTCCCGCTGGGCCCGCACCAGGGCCTCGTCCTCGCTCACGTAGCTCACCTCGAGCACTTCCGGAAACGCCGCGATGTCCTGCGACGCCAGCGTGACGGTTTCGGCTGGGGTGCCCCGCATCAGGAACGCCACGATCTCCACCCGCTCGGCCAGTCCCTCCAGGGCGTTGCTGAAATTGAGGGCCACCAGGGCGTACAGGCCTGTGGTGAACAGCGAGAAGGCGATCGCGGCTACCGACAGGGCGGAGAGGATCGGGGTCCGGCGGAAGGACAGCAAGGCCTCCCGGGTGACCAGTCTCATGGCGCGATCTCCTCCAGCGGCTCGTCGGCGCTGTCGTAGACGATCTGTCCTGCCTTGAGCTCGATCGCGCGGTAGTTGGTCTGCCGCACCAGCTCCAGGTTATGGGTCGCCATGATGACCGAGGTGCCGCCGGCGTTGATATCGCGCAACAACTGGAACACGCTTCGGGAAGCCCGCTCGTCCAGGTTGCCGGTGGGCTCGTCTGCCAGCAGAATCGGCGGATCGTTCACCAACGCCCGGGCGATCGCCACCCGTTGCTGCTCGCCGCCGGAGAGCTCCTTGGGATAGGCCCGGGCCTTGGACGCGAGCCCGACCTGGGTGAGCACCCGCATGACCCGGCTCTGGATCGAGTGGCGCGGCGCACCGGTGACCTCGAGGGCGAAGGCCACGTTCTCTTCGGCGTTACGGTATTCCAGCAGCCGGAAATCCTGGAACACGATGCCGAGCCGCCGCCGCAACCGCGGGATATCGCGCTGCTTGATGGTGCTGAGGCTGAGCGCGGCGACCTTCACCTCGCCGGTGGTGGGGCGGTCGTGGGCCGAGATCAGGGTCAGGATGGTCGACTTGCCGGCGCCCGAATGGCCCGTCAGAAAAAGAAACTGGCCCTTGGGCACGTGAAAGGTCACGTCCCGGAGCGCCACCGCACCGTTGGGAAAGCTCTTGCTGACGTGATTGAACCGGATCACGCGATCATCCCAGCGCCTGGTCCAGATCGGCGATGATGTCCTCCGCGTCTTCGATGCCGCACGACAGCCGCACGTAGCCGTCGGGAAAGCCCATGGCCGCGCGCTGCTCGGGCGTCAGCTGCCGGTGGGACGTGGCCCGGGGTTCGGAGACCAGGCTCTCCACCCCGGCCAGACTGGGCGCATGGGTGATCAGCTTGAGCCGGCGCAGCACCCGCTCACTGCCGGGCGCCCCGCCTTCAAAGAGCAGGCCGACCATACCGCCGAAGCCCTCGAGCGCTTTCGCCGCCACTTTGTGGTCGGGGTGGGAGGGCAACCCGGGATACATCACGTTGGCGATGCCCTTGCGCCCCTCGGCCCATTGAGCCACCGCCATCCCGTTGGCGTTGTGCCGTTCCATCCGAACCGCCAGGGTCTTGAGCCCGCGATTGAGCAGCCAGGCCTGGTGGGGGTCGATCGCCGGACCCCAGAG
>DASWKS010000251.1:0-4939 GCA_036396495.1 Gemmatimonadales bacterium | reverse complement strand
CACGGCGGGAATGCCCTTGAGCATGAAGGGATAGTGGTCGCTCCGGGTGAAGATGGTCTGCTCCGGTGCGGCATCCGCACTCACCGCCACACCCAGCTGCCCGAGAGCGCGCCGCACCACCCCATCCAGGGTCGAGTAGGATGCGCCGTAGGCGGCCAGGTCGCGCACCGGGTGGAGCATCAGGTAGTTATCCATGTTCACGTTCGCCACAATCTGTCCGGCCGGTGCCGGGGGGTTGTTGACGAAGTAGTGCGACCCCAGGATGCCCTTCTCCTCGGCTGTGACCGCGACGAACAGCACGGAGCGCCGGGGCGGGGCGGGCAGGCTGGCGAAGGCGCGGGCCATGGCCAGAAGCGTGGCCGTGCCACCCGCGTTGTCCAGCGCGCCATGGTGTACGCTGTCGCCGTTCACCGGTCGGCCCATCCCCACGTGGTCGAGATGCGCGGTGTACACCACATACTCGTCGCGAAGCGCGGGGTCGGAGCCGCGGAGCAGGCCCACGACGTTCGCGCCGGCGGTATCCACCTGGGTGAAGCGAGCCGACAGCTTGAGCTCCACCGGCAGGTCGAACGACCGGCTCTTGCCCAGCTGCAGCTGAGCCAGCACCTCGGGAAACGATGCCCCGGCCGCGGTGAAGAGGGTGGCGGCGCCGGTCGCCGAAAGGCGGACGGTGGCGCCTTGCTCGAAATAGAGCGTTTGCGGTGTTCCATCCTCGGAAAGCCAGGAGAAGCCGCTCAACTGACGCATGAACCGGTCCCGCAGGGTTTCGGCGGGCAGGGGCCACAGAGTGACGATGCCTACGGCGCCGTGCGCCAGGGCGTTGGCTTCCTTGGCGCGGAGCAGGGTGGCATGTCCCCGCTCATCCGAAGGAATGCCCTGGGGGCCGCCGGGCAGGAGCACCGCCAGCTTGCCCTTGGCATCGACGCCGGCATAGTCGTCGTGCCCGTGAGCCGGCAACGTGAGGCCAAACCCCACGAAGACCAGCGGGGCCTGTATCGTCACTTCCGCTTGCCGGATGTCGGGCTGGAGGAGAAAGTCGGTTCCGTACACCAGCTCTCGTGGCTCTGCCCCCCCGACCACCCTGAGTGAAGGAACCCCGTCCACCAGCGAGTGGCGGAGCGGGATACGCTGAAGAAAAGTTCCCTGGGTGCCGAGCGGCTCCAGGCCCAGGCTCTCCAACTCGGCGGCGACGTACTCCGCGGCCAACCGGGCGCCGCGGGTGGCGGTCTCGCGGCCCTCGAGCAAGTCGCTGGCGAGGAACCTGACGTGGGGGGTGATCCAGTCGGGATCGATCCGGCGAAGCACCGACTCGGCCGGCCGGGCAGCCTGGGCCAGGAGAGCAGCCTGGGTGACCGGCAGCGCCTGGGCCAAGACAAGCAGCACGATAGAACGCACCAGCTCAACCCTCCGGATCGTCCCGATCCAATCTAGCAGAGCGTCCAGCACCATCGGCTACACCAGTGGCACGTAGAAGAACGACTTACGCCGCCTGACCTTACCGTCCTCGAACTCGTAGCAGTCGGCGAACTCGATATCCACCGGCGTTCCATCCCGCCGTGACCCGAGGTAACGTCCCCAGCAGGCGCCATGAGTACCGTCGATGGCGATCGCCGTCACCTGATGGTTGCCGCTGGCGAGCACCCGGACCTCGCGATAGAAGCGGACCACCGCCTCCAGCCCGACCAGCGAGTCGTAGCCCGGACGCTGGTATTCGATCTCAGGATGGAAGAACTCCGCCAGGCGATCCCACTGCCTGGCGTCGATCGCCTCGAACAGCCACCGCACGAAATCCCTTGTCATCATGAGTCCTTGGCGGGCATGTCACCGGATCCAGGGGCGTCGCACCGTATGCACTGGGATGGCGGTGATGCTCTCCCGCTGAAGCGACAGCAGCCGCCGCTTCGACCACCAGCACAGTACGAACGGGAGAACGGCGGCGTGGGCCATGCGACGAAGGCTACGTCGGTCGGCCGGTGCTGCCTATCGAAAGGGCGCCGTCAATCCACCATCGACGATCAACGAGTGGCCTATGACGTATGACGCGGCGTCCGAGCACAGCCACAGCACCGCCGCCGCGGCCTCCTCCGGCCACCCAATGCGCCCGAGCGGAATCATCTGGGAGAAGCCTGCCTCGGCCGCGGCGGGATCCTGCGGCGAGACCGTCTCGAACACTCCCTGCAACATGGCGGTGCGGAATCCGCCTCCCACCAGCGCATTGATCCGGATGCCGTTGCCGGCGTATTCCTGCGCCGCCGATTTGGTGAGTCCCAGCACGCCGGCCTTGGCGATCGCATAGAGCGCGTTCCGAGCCACTCCGCCCAGCCCATTGATCGAGGAGGTGTTTACGATTGCCCCACCGCTGCCCTGGCTCAGCATCTGACCGATCTCGTATTTCATGCAGAGCCAGACGCTCTTGAGGTTGGAGGCGAGGTGTCGATCAAACTCCGCCTCGCTAAAGTCCGCGGTGAGCGCGAAGGAGCCTACCTCGATGGTGGCGGCGTTGTTGAATGCGCAGTCGAGCCGCCCGAACCGTTCGACGGTCCCTCGCACCAGGGCGGCCACCTGCTCCGGGTCCGCGACATCGGTCGGAACGAACTCGGCCTGGGCTCCCAGCGCTTCCAATTCCCGCCGCACGACCTCACCGCGCTCGCTGCCCCGGCTGGCGATCACCACCGCGGCCCCCTCGCGGGCGAAGCCCAGGGCCGTGGCCCGCCCGATACCGGAACTGCCGCCGGTGACGAGTGCCACCCGGCCCTCGAATCGTCGGTCAGTCATGAGTGTCTCGTCAGTTGGTCAATCCAGGAGCCGCTTCGGCCTTGCGCCGCGTCATTCGAAGGTCTGGCCGAAGGTAATCTGGTTGCCTTCGAGGTCCAGCACGTGAAACTGGCGCAGGGCGGGGCCGCGCACTACCTCGGTGACCACCGGAAATTCGTAATTCTCCGGCGTGTGCCTCACCTCAAAGCCAAGGACGTCGCGGAAGAGGCGGTGCTCCGGTCGACGTCGGCGACGGCCAGGAAGCGGCTCAGTGGCGCGGTGATCGCGGGCTGGCGCATGGGGGCCGGATCGGCGGCGCTTATCCCGCCGCCTGGCGCAAGGTCGCCGCAATCTCGTCATGCCCCCGGCGCCGGGCCCATTCGACCGGTCGGGCCCACGATTTGTCCCGCGGCAACCTCGGGTTCGCGCCTCGGGCCAGCAGCCATTCGACCATGTCCTTGTGGCCGGACCGGGCCGCCCATCCCAGCGGGGTGGAGGAGTACTCGTCGTCCTCCGGATCGAGGAGCGCACCGAACTCGAGTACCAGGGCGGCCATCTCGAGATTCCCGTCGAGTGCGAAACGGTGCAACGGAGTAATCCCGAGCCAGTTGGCGTGGTTGGGGTCCATGCCCCGCTCCAACAGCCATCGGGTGTAGTCGAGCGTCTGGCCCGCGGCGAAGCCCATGCGCTTGAGAACGTCGGGCTGGTGGCGCAGCACCATGGCCACGAGGTCCCGGTGGTCATTCCCAATCGCTTCCCGCAGGTGCTCATGAACCGGCAACGCCGGGTTGGCGTCGAGCAGCGCGCCGATGTACGCGGTATCGCCGGCGTAGCAGGCCATTTCCGCGCCCAGTACGCCGCCATACGACGCCATGAGGTCCAGAATCTCGGGACCGGCATCTCGAGCCGCCCACATGCAGTTGCCGGATGACTCGACCATGGCGTTGGGATTGGCCCTGTGCTGCAGGAGCAGCTTCACGATCTCCCAGTGCTTGCCGCCGATCGCTTCCCGCAACGCGCCCCCGTGGGGGGCGACCGGCTCCGGCTGGTTGGGATTGGCCCCCCGCTCCAGAAGGAGCCGTACCACATCGAGGTGTCCGGCACCGGCAGCACAACGCAGCGGCACGCCGTTGTAATAGCCGGTCGACGGTGGCACCTGGTTGGCGAGCGCAGGATTCTGGTCCAACAAGGCGCGCACGCGCTCGAGGTCGCCGATCTTGGCGGCCGTACTGATGTCATACTCCGCGCCTCGGGCGAGAAGATAGCCGATCAGGACCTCGTGGCGGCGCATCGCCTCCCGAGGTACATCCTGCCAGCCGCGATACCAGTAATCGCCGTTGGTGAGGTCCAGCGGCCGGGCCCCGTCGGGACGCATGACGTTGATATCAGCCCCCCGTTCGAGGACCAGGTCGATCAGAGGCATCTGCCGGGTCATCACCGCCCAGTGGATCGGCTGATTGCCGAACCCATCCGCGGCATCGATGAGGTCCGGCCGCGCGTCGAGCGCGTCGCTGAGCTGCCCAACATTCCGGCTTCGAACTATCGCTGCCAGCGACTCGCCCTCGGCTCCGATCTTGTGGGTTTCCGCGATCTTCGATTCCAGCAGGGCGAGCACGTCGGTGTAGCCCCGTTCCCGCGCCAGATCGAGCGGCCACTGGTGGTTGCCCGGGCCGCCGGGCTTGTACACCGGGCGAAAACCGTTGCCGCCGCACATGGGATCGGCGCCCGCCTCCAGCAGGAACTGCACCACGTCACGCCGGTTCTCCCGCACCGCGAAATGCATCGGGCGGTAGTAGGCGTACTCGCAGTCGAGCAGGTTCGGATCCCTGGCGACCAATACCTTGATCGTCGTCAGGTCCCCGTCCACGGCCGCGCGCAGCATGGCCCAGACATCCGTCCCCCGACCTCGTGACCAGGGCTGGTAGCTGTCGGACTTGAGCGATTCAGGCTGGATCATGCGCGAGGGGCAGGGCGTCAGCTCGACGGCGGCACCAGGCCGAGCATTCGCATGTAGGTGATGATGTTGCCGTAATGCAGATTAGTGTGCGCGAGGTTGTCGATCAACGCAGCGGCCTGGCCGGTCCCGCCGTACGCCCCGGTACACCCATCGAGCGCCTGCTTGAGCTTCGGGATGAGGGTCGCCTTGTCGGTGGGTCCCTTCTCGATTGGATCGGCCCACTCCACG
>DASWKS010000250.1:0-3681 GCA_036396495.1 Gemmatimonadales bacterium | reverse complement strand
CAGCCGGGAATCAGAAGGGGGCCATCCGTCTTCTTCCTGCTCCCTGCTCCCTGCTCCCTGCTCCCTGCTCCCTGCTCCCTGCTCCCTGCTCCCTGCTCCCTGCTTCCTGCTCCCTGCTCCCTGCTTCCTGTTTCATGCTCCCTGCTCCCTGCTCCCTGCTTTGTGTGTCTAGGAGTATCTCAGTCCAGGATAGAGGAGGCTGACGGCGACCAGAAACACCGGTTGGAACACGTAGTCGAAGACCTGCCACGCGACGATGATGCCGATCCAGCTCAGGCCGGCGTTGCGCGTCAGGAAGTCCTGGTAGCGATAGGTGGCGCTGGAGCTGAGGAACAGCGGCACCGCCGCGCTACCGTCCAGGGGCGGCAGCGGCAGCAGGTTGAGCGCGAACAGGACCAGATTCAGCGAAAAGCTCACGCTCAGGAAGAACGCCAGCCCGCGCCACAAGCCCGTTTCGATCCCGGTGGCGAGCCGGTCGAAGGTGACCGATTCGGGCGGGAGGAACACCCCCGCGACCCCGCCTGCCCGGATCAATACGGCCGAGAGCACCACCAGCAGCAGATTGGCGCCGGGGCCGGCCAGCGCCATCCAGGCGGCGCGCCGGGGAAAGCGGAGCGCCCACCGCGGATCGTACGGCGCGCTGGCGAAGCCGATCGGCCATCCCGACAGCAGCACCGACAGCACCGGCAGCAGCACCATGCCGAACGGCTCCCGCCGGATGTGGGGGCGCGGATCGAGCGAGACCTGGCCGCCGTGATAGGCGGTGAGGTCGCCGCCCAGCTTGGCCGCCCACGCGTGCGAGGCCTCGTGCAGCGTGGTGGAATAGAGAAAGACCAGGTAGTAGACCAGTCGGCTGACGATGTCAGGCAGGGTCGTCATGGGCCACGAGACGCGAGTCGCGGGTGACGGCTCATAAAGCCTCCAGTGCGGCCAGCATTGCCCCCGCATCCGGCCAGCGGTCTTCCGGCTTGGGGGCCAGCGCGGTACGAATGATCGCGCCAAGGGCCTCGGGAATGGTGGGGTCGATCGCTCGCGGATCGGGCGCGGGCCGATCCAGGCGGCGGGCGATGTGCCCCGTCAGGGTCGGGGCGTTGAATGGGCCTTCCCCGGTCAGGCATTCGTACAGTACGGCGCCGGCGGCGTACAGATCGGTCCGGCCGTCGATGGTCTCGCCCAGGAACTGCTCCGGCGCCATGTAATCCGGCGTCCCGATCACCGCACCCGCCTGGGTAAGCCCCGGCTGGGAGGGAGTATCGGCCAGGCGCGCGATGCCGAAGTCCATCACCTTCAGAAAGCCGGCCGGATCCACCGCCAGATTGGGCGGTTTGATGTCGCGATGAATCACACCGGTTTCGTGCGCCACGCGCAGGGCCCGGCACAGTTGCTTCCCGATGCCCACGGTGACATCGACCGGCAGTCGTTGCTTGGCGGCGATCAGCTGGTCCAGCGGCGTGCCCTCGACATACTCCATGGTAATGAAGAGCAGCCCCTGATCCTGCCCGATATCATGGGTCCGGACCACGTTGCGGTGCGTGATGCGGCGCGCCAGGCGGATTTCCTGCCGGAAGCGTTCCACCACGCTGGGCGCTACCTGGGCCAGATCGGCATGCAGCACCTTGAGCGCCACGGTTTCGCTCAGCTCCCGGTCCAACGCCCGGTACACGCTTCCCATGCCGCCCGAGCCCAGGTGCGCCAGGACCTCATACCGTCCGGCCAGGATCCGTCCGCTCGCGAGCGGCGCGCCGGTACCGCCCGCGGGCGGCGCGGCGTCGCCCCGTGACGCGCTCAGATACGCCACCAGGCGCTCCTTCTCGCGCAGCTCTCCCTGCAGCAGATCGAACGCCTGCCCCAGCTCCCCCAGCTCGTCGCGCCGGTCGACCGTGACCGTGCCGGTATAATCGCCGGCCGCGACCCGCCGGGTCGCGGTGACCAGCTGCAGCACCGGCCGGGTGATCCCCCGGGCCACCAGGGCCGACATGCCTAACGCCAGAACCAGACCGGCACCCAGCACCCCCCAGATCGCCTGTCGCAGCCGGGCGTAGGGCGCCAGCTCCGCCTGCCGCGACCTGAGACCGACCACCCCACCGACCGGCAGGCCGCCCGCGGTCCGAACCACGCCGACGGCACCCACCCAGCGTCCCGCGTCGCTCTCCAGGTCGACTCGCTGCCGAGCGGTGTCCGATCCGATCGCCTGAACCGCTCCCTTCAGATCCGGCAAGGTGGCCGCGCGGACCGAAGGCCGGTTGAGTGTGTCGCGCACGAAAATCAGGATCTCGGAGCTGGTGACCCGTCTCAGCGTATCCGCCAGCGCGCTGTCGAGCGGGGCCGCGGCGACCAGCACCCCGAGGGGCGGGGAGCCCGGGGTCCCGACCGGCACCGCCACGGCCTGGAACAACTCGTCCCCCCGGGGCGACGGCTCCACCCAGGCGCCATGCGAAGGCTCCCCCGCCAGGGCTCGCCCCACCAGCACGCCCAGCGACAGGTCGTCGCCCTCCTGGTCGGGCCGGCCGGACCAGGCCTGCAGAATCCCTCGCGCATCGGTGAGCAGAGCCCATTCGGCGCCCAGGCGATCACGCATCTCGTTGGCCTGATCCAGCAGCGTGGGTCGATCACCGCCCCGGATCGCCTCCCCTACCACCGCCACATTGGCCGGCACCTGAGCCAGCCGTTCCGCCACCGCGCCCAGCTGGGCGACCCGGGCGTCGAGCTTGTCGCTGATCGCCGCCTCGGAGGCCGCCAGGCCGCGCGTGACGGAAGTATCCGCCGCCCGCTCGGCCACGCGCTGAATCACCGACAGTGCCCCGCCCAGGACCGCGATCACCAACACCGCCGTGAACCCGAAGAGGCGAAGACCGAGAGGCGACACGCGAGGGTTAATAGCGGCGGCCCTCTGCCGCGTAGGGCTTGCCGTGCTTGTTGCGGTGGGGTCTTTGCTTCCACCCGCTGGCGTCGAGCCGCATCGCGACGCCCGAGGTGCCGCCGTCCTCCACTTCGAGATCCAGCACCTGGTGTCCACCCCGCTCGTGCCACACGTGGATGGTGTAGGAACCGGGGGTCACGCCGGTGAAGGTGAAGGCACCATCGGCGCCCGGCTGGGTGAAATGGGGACCGTCACGCACCAGCACGTAGGCGCTCATGGTCGCGTGCACGTTGCAGTACACCCGCACGATCCCGGGCTTAGCGAACTGGATGCTGCGGGTCTGGCCCCGTCCGTACGACCCCAGATCGAAGGTGGCTTCCTCGGACTGCGAGAAGACGTTGTGGTCGAACGGGTCGTGGTTGGGAAACGCGACCGTGCTCCCCAGCGGCACCGCGAGCACGCGGGGAAGAAACTGCTTGTCATGGGTGTTGATCTCGGCCCGGACCGGACGAGTGGGACCGCCTCGCCCTTCGAGCCACACCACGGCGTCGGCCAGGTCGGTGGCGCGCTTGCCGCCCTTGTCCAGGATGGTGAGGTTACCAGTCACAGTCACCGTCGGTCCCGGGGCGGGAGCGGACGCCACCGCCCACAGCATCACCACCAGACCAGCGAATCGACCATGTCTCATGCTGGCTATGCTATGCCACCGCTTCGAGCGGGTCAACGCTTGACAGTCGTCGCGCTGATCCTGCTGCTGGCGGGGACGCCCGCTCTGGCCGCGCAATCCGCCTCCGACCTCGAAGTCCGGTTTCACGGTCTCC
>DASWKS010000249.1:0-16405 GCA_036396495.1 Gemmatimonadales bacterium | reverse complement strand
AGCCGAACAGGATGTCTTCGTCAGCGGGCAGCACGCCGGTGAGATCGAAGAAGAACGTGAGGCTCTCGCCTGACGTGGTAAGCCCGCACTCGTTGGGGTTCCCCGCGCAGTCGGCGTGCGCAAAGAAGAAGCTGTTGGGCTCGCCGAGGTTCAATTCGCGGGTACCGCCCACCGTGGTGCCGCCGGGCGGAGCGTCGCTCCAGTTGGTCGGGACCGGCCCGACCAGGGTGAACAGCTGGCCCAGATCGCCGGCGCCCCCATCGTAGAACCCGAACCCGGTGATGTTGAACTCGGTGCCGGCGCTGCCACCGTCGTGAGTCAACACCACACTGTAATGGCCGCCACCCAGATCGGTGAGGACGGCGCTCGCACAGGCACTCAGCGACCCGTTGGTGAAACAGGAGCTGAAATCAAGGGCAGAGGCAGGGGCTGCGAGCGTCACCCCAAGGACCCCGACCAGAGTCAAGGACTTCTTCAGCATTCGGACCTCACTTGCGAGTGAAACTCGTACGCAACACAGCGGCTGAAAACCCGAGAAAGAACAAGGCGTACAACCCAGCGAGCGATGCCGCCTTCACCGCCACGCTTTTATAGGCTGCCGCTCTGACAAGATTCTCCGACGCCTTCGCTGCCGACCAGACCAGCGGGATATTAGTGGCGACCAGCAACGCCCCGAACCCGGCCCCGACCGCCAGCACCACACCGGCAAACCCCAGAAACCGGGCCAACCACTGCAGCCGCGGATCGGTGAGGGTGAGCCAGACCACCACGCCCCAACCGATGGCACCGACGGCCGCGCTGGACGCTGCCTGCCCGACTGCCCCGACTTCCCACTCCGCATCACCCACCCGCACCGGAAACAGCGTCTGGAACTGGGATGCCGCCCCGGCCGTCACCAGCGCAACGCCCAAGACCCACGCAAGCCATCTCAGGCGGTCGGATGATGCTGGCATCGCAGCGCTCAACTCGTTTTCAGTCAGCAATTCCAGTGCCGCTGTCAAAGAAACTGGCGAAAACACGCAAGTGATTAGTAATCAACGTACTACAGCCCAGCATTCGAGTGAAATCGACCAGATAATTGACGTCTAAATTGTGGCTTTCGGTCCTCATGTTTCGACCGCGCCACGTGAAGCACGGAGGCCGGTGACGCATGCGACGACCACCGCCCCGCCAAAAACTCCATAGAAAACCAGCGCCCTCGCCATGGCTTGACGCATAGCGCCTTGGGCCGCGGGCGGAGTCGCCGCAAAGGCGGGACTGGACGCGATCAGCATCAGCGTGACCCCGACGAGCTCCCCCAAGGCCAGCAGGGCGCAGAGGCCCACCGCGCTCCTGACTACGGCTGGCGAGCGGGCCCCGATTCCGGACATCAGAAAGCCAATCGCCCCAATTGTGAGCAACGGCAGACCGGTGGCCAGCCCGGCGAAGGTGGCAAACCGGCCGACCGGCGTGGCCACGTTGGCGGTTGGCAACACCAACCCGATGTCGACCAGGCCGACACACACGAACAGGAGGGTGAACCAGGCCATCGCCCTCCACGCCTGCGACTGATCGATCCGGTGATCGCGGACCGGCCGCTGGGGCTCGCCCACGATGATCTTCCCGACGTCCATGCCACCTCCCAACGAGCCGTAAAACGCTTCGTGACTGGCGAAGATAGCCCGGCGCGAGGGCGCCGCAAGCGCGGGCGGAAGGATTCTACATAGTGGGGACAGCGGACTTGCGGCGCATCCAGGCATAGAGTGGAAGACCCGCCAGAATCAGAGCCAGCCCGACGCTCGACCGCACCGGCCGCCCCGCAAACTGCGAGACCGTCAGCACCGAACACAACAGGACGAACAGAGCCGGCATCAACGGATACCCCCAGGCCCGGACCGGGCGGGGCGTATCGGGCTCTATCCGGCGCAACTGGAACAGGCCGATCACTCCCAGCCCGTAGAACAGCCACTGGGTGAAGACGAACAGCGAGGTGAGATCCTCGAACGTGCCGCTGAGCACGAAGGCGATAGCGACCACCGAAGAGACGATCACCGAATAGGGTGGAATTCTCCGCCGGGGATGAACCCACGCCAGCGGGCGCGGCAGGAACCCATCGCGGGCCATGGCATAGGTGATCCGGGCCGACCCGAGGGTGGAGGTGTTGAGCGAGCCGAACGCACTCAGGATCATCATTACGCTGAGCAGACCGGCCCCGCCCAGCCCGAGGGTGCGCTCCAGCAGATCCGCCGCGACATGAGACGACCCGGCCACGCCGTCGAAGCCCAAGACCGCGAAACATGCCAGGTTCACCAGCAGGAACAGCACCGCGGTCACCGCGAAGCCGCCGAGCATGGCCCGGGGGATGGTGCGGCCGGGGTTCTGGATCTCGCTTCCCACCCGGAGCAGGGTGTGCCAGCCGCTGTAGGTCCAGAGCGAGGCCGCCACCGCCGCCGTGAACCCACCGACCCGCACGGTACGAGCGGTCGCAGCCGGCAATCCGGAGTCGGCCCCGGCGGCGAAATAGAGGCCCACGCCGACCACCAGGGCCAGCGAGATGATCTTGATGGCGGTGAGAACCACCTGAAACCGGCCCACCGAGACCACGTCGAGCAGGTTGATCAGGGTCACCACCACGATGACCAGCGCGGCGAACAGGTTTCCCACGTCGACCGTTATTGACCCGATCTGTCCCACCGGCTCGCGGAGTCCGGGCCACAGGTAGCTGGCGAAGAGCGTCAACCCTGCGGCCAGCGACGCCATGGACGCTGGATGGGTCACCGCGAAGTACTTCCACCCGAACAGGAATCCCATGGCCGGGTTGAAGGCCCGCTTGAGGTAGGCGTAGTCCGCACCGGCCTCGGGGATCATGGTCCCCAACTCCATGTAGCAGAGGGCACCGAGCAAGGTGAGCAGAGCCCCCACCACCCACGCCGCGAGGGCCCATTCCGCCGACCCGGCCTCCCGGGCGATCTCGGCCGGCTTGATGAAGATCCCGGTGCCGATCATGGTGCCCACGACGATGGCGGTGGCCATCGTCAGGTTGAGGCCGCGCACCAGCTCCAGCGGTCCGCGGTCGAGCACTGGTTCCTTGATGGTCGGCCCTGGCTAGTTGAGGACCACGTCGCCCAGCCCACGCGGTTTGAACACCCAGCCTCCCACCCCGTCCGGCACCAGCACGCCGACCGCGTTCATGGACCGGCCGGGAGCGAACGCGGTCCTCGGGAAGTTGATGCTGGCGTCCAGAATGACGGTCAGGGTCCCGGTCCCGTCGCTGGCTCGAAATTGGAAATCGGGCGCCACCGTCAACGTGTCGCTGATGATCGCGCCGGTAATCCGGACCAATTGGGCGTCGAGCACGCCGTTGGCGGCGTTGGCCGCGGTCCCGGTCCCGACCGGCAACGGCACCGGGGCGGTGGTGGTCGCGAACCGCGCGACGCTGGAGTTGTCGAGGGTGGGTTGCCCGGCCCGGCTCGACGTGAACCCGAGCACCGAGACGCTGTCACCGGGATTATTGCCGGTGAGCCCACCCAGCAGGGTCACGCGAGTCAGCCGGAGGGCTCCGGAGCTATCGGCGATGTGGCTGGTGGTGTCGCGGAAGGACTGTACCCCGGCGAGGATCACACCTCGAATGAACACCCGGCGGCCCACCGGAAGGGCCCGCGCCTGCCGGATGGTGACCTCCGGGTACCCCAGTCGGACCCGCACCGTGGTCGTGTCTGACGGGAAGGTGACGGCGAACTCGTCGGTCTCGGTGCCATCCGGCACCAGCTCGATCGCCTGGACCTGAATCGAGTCTCCCAGGGTCCGGGCGTCTACCGCCAGCCGCCACTGGCCCAGTGGTATGTCGTCGAAGAAGGCCACGCCGAGCGCTGCACCACCGGCGGTAGTCGCGGTCTTGAAGGTGTCGCTGCTACCGCGGGGCAGGATGGCCAGCCGGGCGTTCGCCACCCCTTCGGCGGGAACCGGAGTACGCGAGCCATCGCGGTCCAGATAAACCCCCACCTGTACCACCCGGGTGGGGCTGGTGTTGAACCCCAGATCCGAGCCTTCGTTCACGCACGCGGCCGCCAGAGCCCCGGCGCCGATCAGGGCCCAGACGACGCTATCGATCTTCCGCATCTCAGTACTCCATCCGCAGCCCGATCCGGAACAAACGCGGATCGTTCCGGCGGCTGATCAGGTTGCCGAAATTGGGGTTCACCACCAGGGGCAGCGACACGTTCCCCTGGCCGTCGACGCCGAGGACGCCGTTGGGATCCACCAGCACAATCGCGCGGTCGACGATCCCCACCGCGCTCGAGACCAGGTTGAAGGCATCGAGCACCAGCGACAGGCGGCTGCCATCGGGAGCGCGGACCGGCAGCGCCACGCTGGCCCGGAGGTCGAGCGAATGGGCGGCGTCTTCGTGGCAGCTGTTCCGCTCGGCGAACAGATTGGTGCCGCTGCTGCATCCGGCGCTGGAGAGGGCGGAGCTCAGGTTCGCATCCAGAAATGCCGGGTCGTTGTTCCCGGCGCCATCGCCATTGACGTCGACGCCCGGCTGGAATCCGGGGGTGAAGGGCAGGCCGGACCGGAAGCGCCAGCGCGCTCCCAGCGAAAACCCGGTGGTGCCCCGGGACCGGTATTCGGCCGACAAGGCCAGCCGATGAGGTACGTCGAAGTCGCTGGTGCCCTCGCGCCAGTCGTCACCGTCCAGCCCTTCGGGGAACGGATTCACCTGGTCGGCCGGGTTCAGCGTCCGCTGCCCCAGCACGTTGTCGGTGGTCCGGGAGAAAGTGTAGCCCAGCGACAGCGATACCCCCTGCAACAGCTGCCGCTCCACCAGCACGCTGGCCTCGTAATAATCCGAGAAGCCGGTCGGCTCGATCCCGCTGACCAGGTCGAACCCCTCGAACCGCCGGTTGCTCCCCGGGACCGGGCTCACCAGGCCGCCCTGCTTGACCAGCGTACCGTACACCGGCCGACCCTCCTGGGTCTCGCCGGTCTGCACGGTTGAGAGGTTGAGATCCACTCGGCGGGGGAGAAAATCGGTGTGGTGGTACCCACCGCCCAGGTGAAGCGCGACGCCGTTCTCGAAGGTGCGGCTGATGCCGAGCCCGGCCTTGAACGCACGGGGGTTGCGGTACTGGTCGCTGAACAGGGTCAGCAGCTGACCCGCGTTGGGAGCCAGCTGCCCGTCGGGTGCGGACGGCCACGACGGGAAGAGACCCTGGCCGCGACGGACCGAGACCGCACCGTCGTACAACACCGCTTCGGAGAACAGGGCCGGATCGATCCCGCCATTGAAGAGGCCGCCCCCACCCCGCAGGATCCACTCGCCCCGGCCCTGCACGTTCCACACGAAACCGATCCGGGGAGCCCAGCCCTTGTTGTCCTTCGGCACCACGTCGTTGGGGAGCCCCGACAGCTCGAGCCAGTTCTCGTTGAGCTGAATGTCGTTCTCGGGAAGGAGCTGACGATCGTACCGGAGGCCGAGCAGGAGGGAAATCTCAGGCGAGGCGGCCCAGGTGTCCTGCAGGAAAACCCCACCGCTGCTGATCTTGGGCGCCGCCCGTTCCTGCGCGCCGCCCACAGTCTGATAGAAGGTGCCTTCACCCCGGCCGAACTGGTCCAAGCCGCCGAAGGTGAAGACGCCGGCCGAGCCGAAGCGATAATCCTGCTCGTAGTCGAGCACGGTGTAGCTGACCCCGACCTTGAGGCGGTGGCGCGTGACCTGGAAGTGGACCGCGTCGCTCACGTCCAGCGCCTGGGTGTCGAAGCCGCCCGGTAACGCGGCCGAGCCGCCGAAGGCCACGCCTTCGGTCGCGAGCAGGGTGGCCGGAAGTACCGCCGCCAGCCAGTCACGCTTGCTGGTGGTGAGGCCCAGGCGCAGCTCGTTGGCAGCGTTCTCCCAGGCCGAGGTGACGCTCAGCGCCCCCGACAGGTCGCTCGACTGCACCTCGGCGCCGGCCAGGTTGGACCGCTCATCGAGCAGGAAGGGGGATTCTTCCTTCCAGTCGGCGTAACCGATCCGGAACAGGAGATCGTGGCGACCCAGCCGCCAGTCCAGCCGCCCCATACCGCTGAAGCCACGCCAGGTTCTCACCGCCGGCTCGACCGCGGAGCGGGTCGCGACCCCGAATGTGTCCTGCGCGATCGAGCCGATGGTCTCCCGCAGCGAGACCGCGGCACCCTGGTACGTGGCCGCGTCGTTCTCCCAGGGGAAGGCGGAGGGAGTGCGTTGCTGCTGGAAGTCGAACCGGAAGGCGAAATGCGCGGTATCGCGCACGATCGGCCCGCTCAGGGAGGCACCGACCTGGAATGAGGTCCCGGTGCTGTCGGCCGGATTGTCTTTCGCTTCCGCCCCCAGCGATGCGCTGGACCCGGTGGCGTACGGCCGGAAGGTCATCTGGTTGGCGCCCCGGGCCGTGTGGGCCGCGAGCAGGGCGCCGGGATACCCCCGCCATTCCGCGTCGAAGCCGGCTGACAGGATCTGGGCCTGGGTCAAGGCATCGCGCTGGAAGAGCGGGGCGGACGCCGGCTCCCCGGCCAGCGCGGGATGCCGGGTCAGGATCTCCGGAAGTCCGTCCACCCAGAGCCGCGCAGCGGTTGCCGGCAATCCGCCGCTGGAAAGGGCCCAACCGTCCCTACCATCGCCGGGACGCACGACATCGGTGACGTCCCGGCTGATGTCGGTGACCGGGCGGAACCGGTCTCCACTGGTCAGGGCCGGACCCGATACCGTGTGACCAAGCGTGGCGCCGGCCGATGTGCCGGCCAGGGTGAGCTCGACTACCCGATCGATCGGGGGCGGACGCCGCTCCAGCCGGAACGACAGCGCGGTGATCTGACCCGCCGCCACGACCACTCCGTTGATCCGCACCGGCTGCAGGCCCACCTGCTCTGCCAGCACCCGGTAAATGCCCGGAGCCAGCAACGGGACCTCGAAGCCGCCAGCCTCATCGGATTCGAGGAAGGCCACCGCGCGGCCGTCGATGCCTTCGACCGTGAGCTGGACCCCGGTAATGGGGGAGGCGTCCTCGGCATACAGGACGACGCCGCGGAGCGCACCGTTGGTGAGGCTCTGCCCCAACGCCGTGCGACCCGCCAGGGCGGACAGGGTGGCGCAGAACAAGAGGCCCCGAGCCAGCGGGAAGTCGAATCGCATCAACGCTCCTGCGTTGCAGGGATCAGTGCGTGTGGTGCAGGAGGAGTGCCACAGGGCGGACGGCCGGACGGTCGGCCGGCCGGACGGCCTGTCACAGGCTACCTGCCGTCTGTCCTGCGGCGATTCTCCCACAACTAGGGATGACAAGCAGAATAACTGTGGTCCACGGGAATCACACCTGCGGTGGGGATCCGGCAATTGCAATGTGAGCCACACTGGGGCCTACTGCCCGTCGGTCCGTCGGTTCCGGCTGCCCGTCTGTCCGTCGGTCCGTCTGTCCGTCTAAGTTTGAGGGATGCCTGCGCTCTCGTTTCGGAAGCGTATCCTCCTGGCGATGCTGGTTTTCGGTGTGCTTCCGACGGTGGTCGGGATCATCGGTTGGGCCTATTACTTCCGGAACCAGACGCCGGCCATCGCCGGCCGGATCGCGTTCGAGGAAGTGGGAGCCACGGGCCGCCATCTGCTTCGGGCGCTGGACACCACCCGCCTCACCCGGGAGGAACGGCAGGTCCTGAACGATCATTCCGTCGTTCTGAACCGGAATCTGAGACTGGCCCAGCAGGCCGAGCCCTTCAGCGAGGCCATGGCGATCGGTCTCACGGTGGTGATCCTGGTTCTGGGCAGCGGTCTGATCTACATCTCGGTCCTCATCACCCGCTCTCTTTCCAAACAGCTCTCGGCTCCCATCGACGAACTGGTCGGGTGGACCGGCTTCCTGCGCCGAGGCGAGCCGCTCCCGGCCACGGAGCGGCGGCGGGGCGCGCCCGAGTTCGCGGCCTTGCGACAGGCGTTCCGCGATACTGCCGCGGAAATCCAGGCGGCCCGCGCCGCCGAGCTGGAATCGGAGCGGCTGCGAGCCTTCCGCGAGGTGGCCCGCCGGGTGGCGCACGAGATGAAGAACCCGCTGACTCCGGTTCGGCTGGCCGTGCGGCAGCTCCAGCAGACGGCGACCCCGGAGCAGCGGGAGGTCCTGGAAGTCCTGACCGCGGAATCGGGCCGGCTGGAGAAGCTGGCCCGCGAGTTCGCCACGCTGGGCCGGCTGCCCGAGGGGCCGTCGGCCGAAGTCGACCTGGCCGAGCTGCTGGGCGAGCTGCTCCGAACCTCGGTACCTGAAACCGTGACCACCTCGCTCACCGTCGAGGAAGGAACACCCCGCATCGTGGGTCACTACGACCCATTGCGCCGCGCTTTCGCCAACCTGATCCGGAACGCGATGGAGGCCATGGGTGGCAGCGGCCGGATCGATGTCCGAGTTGGCAGCGTCGGCTACAGTGTCACCGTCGCAGTGGCGGATCACGGACCCGGGGTTCCGCCGGAGAAGCGGCAACGGGTGTTCGAGCCCTATTACACCGACAAGGCCGAAGGGACCGGTCTAGGGCTCTCCATCGTGAAGCAGGCGATCGATCACCACCGGGGGAGCATCACGGTCCATGAGACGCCCGGTGGCGGAGCGACCTTTGAAGTCAAATTCCCGATCCGATAACCTCCTGACTCTCGAGCCGAAACCAGTGAGCGGATGAGCGCGCGAATCCTGATTGTCGACGACGAAGCCAATATCCGGCGCATGCTGGGAGCACTGCTGCGCGCGGAGGGGTTTGAGGTGGCGGAAGCGCCCGGCGGCAACGCGGCGCTGCTGCAGCTGGAGGAGCTCCGGCCCGATCTGGTGGTGCTGGATCTGATCATGCCGCCGGGGCCCACCGGCCTGGAAGCTCTGAGCCGCCTGAAGGAACGCGATCCGACGCTGCCGGTCGTCATGATGAGCGGCAAGGCGCAGCTGAACGACGCGGTGCAGGCGATCAAGCAGGGCGCCTTTCAGTTCCTGGAGAAACCGCTGACACCCGAAGCGGTCCTGGTGACCATCCGTTCCGCCCTCGAGCTGACCCGGGCCCAGGCCGAGAACCGCGCTCTCCGCTCCCAGCTGCAGCCGCCCCCCGAGATGGTGGGCACCAGCGCCGCGATCGAGAAAGTGCGGGAGCTCATTGCCCAGGTGGCGCCGACCGACGCCCGGGTGCTGATCATGGGCGAATCCGGCACCGGCAAGGAGCTGGTGGCGCACGCCATCCATCACGCCAGCCGCCGGGCCAGCCGCCCGTTCGTGACGGTGAATTGCGCCGCCATTCCGCGCGACCTGGTCGAGTCGGAAATGTTCGGCCACGAAAAGGGGGCGTTCACCGGCGCGGTGGATCGCCGTCTGGGACGCTTCGAGCTGGCGCACGGAGGCACGCTCTTCCTGGACGAAGTCGGGGATCTCAATCTCGAGGCCCAGGCCAAGCTGCTGCGGGTGCTGGAGACCGGCGAGGTTGCCCGGCTGGGCGCCGAACGCACCATGCGGGTCGATGTCCGGGTGATCGCCGCCTCCAACCAGCGGCTGGATCAGGCGGTGGCCGCCGGCACCTTCCGGGAAGACCTCTTTTTCCGGTTGCACGTCTTCCCGATCGAGGTCGCCCCGCTCCGGGCTCGGCTCTCGGATTTGCCGGCCCTGGTCAGTCATCTGGCCCGGCGGATCCGGCCCACCGCCGCGTCGTCCTTCACCCAGGAGGCCATGGATCTGCTCGCGGCCCATCACTGGCCCGGTAACGTGCGGGAGGTGGCGAATATCATCGAACGGCTGGCGATCGTGGGCGGACGGGAAATCGACGCGGCCCTGGTGCGCCAGGTCCTGCCCCGGGGGCAACCGGTGGGAGCCGGGTCCGGCACCGCGGGGGCTGGGCTCGATCCGGCCGAGCCGTTCGATCGCTCGCTGTCGAATCTGCTGGACGATCACGAACGGGTGCTGATCGCGCGGGCGCTGTCGCGCGCCAACGGGAACGTGGCCGAGGCGGCGCGGCTGCTGCAGACCGACCGGGCCAATCTGTACCGGCGGATGAAGCGGCTGGGCATTCAATGAGGGCGAAGGCGGTCGAAGCGGGGCGAAGGCGGTCGAAGGGGGTCCTCCCCGTACCGCCTGGTTTCGTCGTCGCCCTGATACTCGCCCTCGCCGGCGGGACGCTCGCGGCGCAGGATACCGTCAACGTCATCGATCCCAACGCCCCGGCGCTGCCACCGGTGCTCCGAGGCGGGCCGCCCGATTCGGTGGTGCGCGAAGCGGTCGGATACCACAACGACTCCACCGTCACCCGAGTGTTCGGCTCCTTCACCATTGCATCGGGCACGGGAGTCCGCGGCAATCTCGCGATGTTCCGCGGCACCCTCCGGGTGCTGGGCCGGATCGAGGGACGGGTCACCGTCATCAACGGCAGCCTGATCATCGGAACCGGCGCCGAAGTCGCGGGCGACATTCTGTTGATGGGAGGGCGGCTCCAGATCCAGCCGGGAGGCCGCCACACCGGCGCCAGCCGGACCTTTGCCGATCCGGCTCCGGTGTTCCGCAATAGCGCCGGCTTGCTGGAGGTGCGGGCCCGGGCACCCACCCCGGGTGGGATCGCTTCGGTCGGCCGGAGCTTCCAGGCGGGAAAACTCAGAACCACCCTGTCCCTGGAAACGGCGCGGACCTATAACCGGGTCGAGGGCCTGCCGGTCCGGGTGGGGCCCACCTTCAGCTTCCCGACCCCCAACCGGGGCGAAGCCCGCTTCGACTTCCGCGCGGTGCTCCGCACCGAGTCCGACCATACCGACCGGCGGGAACCGATCGGCTTCCTGGCCCGGGCCGAATGGGAGTCGCGGGGACCGACCCGGGGCGGCATCGGTGGCATCTGGTCCCGCACGGTCAATCCGATCGAGGACCAGCCGCTCAGTCTGGCGGAGGTGGGCTGGTCCACGTTCCTGTTCGGTCGCGACTACCGGGACTACTACGAGCAGCAGGGGGCGGGCGGCTACGTGTTCGTCTACCCCTTGCGATGGCTCCGGCTGGAAGCCTCGGCCCGGGTGCAGAAGGAGACCTCGGTCCCTGCCTCCGACCCGGTGGCACTGGCCGACCCGGATCTGTGGCGCCCCAACCCGCTCATCGACGACGGCCATTTCACGCTGATCCGAGGGCGGATCGACGTCGATACCCGCAATAACACCATCACGCCCACCAGCGGCTGGCTGGTGCAGGCCTGGTACGAGCGGGGCACCAGCAAGGATGTCGCGCCCATCACGCTGCCGGTGGAGGTGCGGCAGCCGATCCCCACCTTCCGGGACTACCACTTCCAGCGGATCGGATTCGACGCCAGAAAGTACGCCCGGATCAACGCGATCTCGCGGGTCAACCTGCGGGTGGCAGGTGGCGGCTGGGTCGGCGGCGACCCGTTGCCGGTGCAGCGCCGGCTCTCCTTAGGCGGCCCGGATCTCCTGGCCGGTTATGGGTTCCGCGATCAAACCTGTGCTCCGTTCGGTTTCACCGACCCGGCCCAGACTGCGTTGTGCGACCGGATGCTGACCGCCCAGGCGGAGCTCCGGTTCCGGTTCCGGCTGCCGCTCAGGGAGAAGCTGGCCTCGCAGGAATGGCTGGTGCTGGAGCGGCTCTTCGGCCGCGACTACGCCGACATCGTGCTGTTCGGCGATATGGGAAAGGCCTGGCTCACCGGCGACGGGCCGGGTCGGATCCCGAACTACAAGCTTCCGGTGCTGCGCGAGTTCAGCTATGACGCCGGCATCGGGCTCGACATCGATGGGCTGGCGCTCTACGTCGCGACACCGCTTGGGGATAGGTGGGATCCCCGGCTCACCCTTCGCATCCAGCGACGATTCTGATGCGGCGGATGCTGACGGTGATGCTGTTCCTGCTCCTCTCCGGGCCCGCCCCGGCGGTGGCGCAACGGGTCCGACTGGTGGTGGCCGACACCATCAATGCGAGGGGCCAGCGACTTCCGCTGGTCTTCACGCCGGGAATTCTGAGGGACGAGCGCTGGCTGGAAAGTCTCCGGAACTCCTTCCCGCTCAGGATGGAGTTCCGGGTCGAGATCTGGCGAGTCCGGCCCGACTGGTTCGATCGGCTGGAGCGGTGGTTTGAATGGGAAATCGTGGTCCAGTTCGAGCCACTGACCGACCAGTACACCAAATCGGAGGCCTGGGGCGGCGCGCTCCGGCGTCAGACCACCTTCGGGTCACTGCCCGAGTTGGAGCGCAACCTGGAAGTGGGTCACCAGATCGGGATCAGCCCCAGCGACGCGGGCGAGTACTACTTCACCGCCACGCTCCGCCTCAGCACGCTCACCGACGAGGAGATGGAGGAGCTGGAGCGATTCCTCCAGGGCGATCCCACGCCGGCGGAACGGGAACGCGGCTCGGTCCTGAGCCGGGCGGCGCGGCGGATCCTGCTCCGGTTCGGCGGGTTACCCTACGATCAGCTGGAAGGACGGAGCCGGCGATTCCAGGTGGGGACGCCGCCGCCCAATGACGAACTGCGATGAACGGTGAACAGTGAACGGTGAACGGAGTTCAGCCTTTGAGGGCGCGCAGCGTCGCCTGGCCGTAGAAGAGGCGAACGTATTTGGCCTGGATGTCCGTCAGCCGCCGTACCGACCACGCCAGGTGCACGAAGTGCGGCACCACCGGCGGGTGCAACGGGTGCATGCCGCACTCGTTGGGCAGTCGGTTTCCCTTGCGGGTATTACAGCTCGAGCACGCGGTCACCACGTTGGTCCATTCGTTGTCCCCGCCCCGCGACATCGGCACCAGATGGTCCCGGGTCAGGCATTCCCGCGAACGCAGCTCGGCCTGGTTCCGATGGCAGTACTGGCAGCGGTAGTCGTCGCGGGCAAACAGGAAAGTGTTGGTGACCTGACGGCGGAAGCGGCGGGGAACGTGGACGAACTTGACGAGCCGGATGATCGCGGGTCTGGGAAGCACCAGACGCGCGCTTCGTATGTGGTCGCCGGCATCGGCCTCCACGATCTCGGCCTTGCCGTCGATCACCAGCCGCAGCGCCCGGCGCATGGGCACCATGGTGATGGGCTCAAAGGAGGCGTTCAGCGCCAGGCACCGTATGGTCATCGGTCGTCAGCTATCCGTCGTCAGCAATCTGTCATCAGACGCGTTGTCTGAGGCTAACACACTCCGCTAGCGGTTTTCAAGCCCGGTAGACCTCTTTTCCGCCGATCCAGGTCACGAGAACGTCACCGGGGGTGGATGCGAGTACCGCTTCTAAGACACCGCCTTCGACCGGCTTCGACCGCTTTCGACCGTCTTCGACCCGGATGGCGATCAGATCGGCCCAGGCCCCGGGCGCGATCAGGCCGACGTCGGTCAAACCGATCGCCAACGCGGCTTCGAGGGTGACGAGGCGCAAGGCCTGAGGCGCATTCAGCCCGGCCAGCGTTCGCGCGGCCCGGGCCTCCGCCATCAGGTCCATGGTCTCCAGGCTGGCCGTCGAATCGGTCCCGACCCCAACCCGGAGACCGGCGGCCAGGAGCTCGGCGAGCGGCGCTTCGCCATGCCGATGGGCCGCGTTGGAGAGGGGGCAGTGGGCCACTGCCACGTCGTGGCGGGCCAGCACCGCGATGTCACCCGGGTCGACCTGAACCAGGTGAATACCCAGGGTCTCGGGACCCAGCACCCCCTGCGCTTCCAACCACCGGACCGGAGTGCGCACCGGGAAGGGGCGGTCGAGGTGGCGAGGGTCGTCGGGAAGGGGTATCCGTCGAGCCTGCCAGGCGTCGGCAAAGGGTCCGGTTCCCGACCCGATAAGGTCCGATTCCGCCCGGGATTCGGCCAGGTGCACCGCCACCGGCAAATCATCGCGGTCAGCCAGGTCCGCGACCGCCCGATAGAGCGGCCCACTGACCGTGTACGGGGCGTGGGGCGAGACGCCCAGGCGGACCCGATCGCTGGTGAATTGGGACAGACGGTCCAGGGTTCGCTCCAGCAGCTCCAAGCTGGGTCGAACCTGATCCGGATGGGGGCCGAATACTTCCTGGTACACAACGCCCCGTCCGCCCAGCTCGGCCAGCGCTTCGACCACCGCTCCCGAGTCACCGGTGTCGGCGACGGTCGAGACCCCGGCCCGCCAGCACGCGGTGAGTCCCGAGCGGGCCGCGGCTCGATACTCCTCAAGCGTGCGCCGCTCCTTGAGCTCGCGGACCCGGCGGATCCAACGGGGGAAGTCGGCCGGATCACCGGCGTCACTGAGTCCGGTCAGCTCGAGATGGGTATGAGCGTTGACCAACCCCGGCAGCAAGGCCGCATCGGGGACCTGTTCCGATGCAATACCGGCGGGATGGGGCACCTCCGACTCGGGACCGAGCGCAAGGACCCGGCCGTCGTGGCCGATGAGAATGGCGCCGCCGGAGATGGGCTCGCCCTCGACGGGCACGACCCAGGGAGCGGCAAGACGAAGGGCGGGAAGGGCTAGGCCGGGCAAGCCGCCGCTGGCTATCGGGACGGCGGTCCGAATGTCGCCCGCACCCCGCCATGCAAGGGGCAGTAGCCGGGCGGCTCGGTACCGGGAATGAAGTACTCGGTGGCGATATCCGTGATGGGACAGAACGGCGTCGCCCGCATTCCGGTCTTGGTGTCGATCATTTCCACCAGCAGTCCTTCGGGCTGGATCCAGGGGGGCGGCGCTTCGCGGCGTTCGTAGATGTCCTTCATCATGGCGGTCCACGCGGGACCGGCCAGTCTTCCACCCTGCGCGTTCCCCATGATCTTGGTGGGTTCGTCGAACCCCATCCAGATGCCGGTCACCAGATCGGAGGTGAACCCCATGTACCACACGTCGCGATAGTCGTTGGTGGTTCCGGTCTTGCCGGCGGCGGGGTACTTGAAGCCGCCGGCAACGACGGCGCTGTGAGCGGTGCCGCGCCGAACCACGTCGCGCAGGACGTCGAGCATGATCCAGGCGTGCTGCGGATCCATCACCTCGTGCTGCTCCACTTCGGGCTGCCAGAGGATCCGGCCGCGGCGATCCTCGACCCGAAGGATCGCGATCGGCGCGCAGCGCATGCCGAGGTTGGCAAACGCCGTGTAGGCCGCCACCATGTCGACCAGCAGGACGTCCGCCGCGCCGATGTGGATCGAGGGCACCGGTGGAATCCGGCTGGTCAGTCCGAACCGATGGGCTTCGGCCACCACCATGTCTTCGCCTACCCGCATTCCCATCTGCACCGCGACCGTATTGCGGGAGTCGAAGAGGGCCTGCCGCAGCGTCATGGGGCCTTTGAACGTGTTGTCGTAGTTCTGCGGCTCCCAGTTGGCCTGGTTCTCCACCGGAATGCTGAGCGGCTCGTCGTTCACCACTTCGGCGAAGGTGTAGCCGGCGCGAATGGCGGCCGAATAGACGAACGGCTTGAAGGTGGAACCGGCCTGCCGCAGCGCCTGGGTCGCGCGATTGAACTTGGAATCCTCGAAGTCGCGCCCGCCCACCAGCGCCCGCACGTAACAGGTCCTGGCTTCCATCGAGACCAGCGCGCCCTGGAGATAGGGGCTGCGGCCCTGGGTCTCGGTCTCGCGCTCTTCGCTGTCGTTGCGGCGCTGGAGGTACTGGCGATAGGTCAGCTGACGGTACCCGGAGTAGGGCGGCTTGCCCGATTCGATCGCCTCCAGCTGGCCTTCCAGCGCGCGTTCCGCGGCGAGCTGCATGTCGAGATCGAGGGTCGTGTGGATCCGAAGCCCGGCCCGGTAGAGGTCGGTGCCGAAGCGGGCATCGAGCTGCTGCCGGACGTATTCCACGAAGTAATCGGCGTGACCGGTCAGGTCGGACGCCGACGAGAGCTGCAGCGGGTACGCCTTCCAGGCCTCGGCCGACTGAGCCGTGAGCCGTCCGTCGTCCCGCATGAGGGTGATGACGAGGTTGCGCCGCGCCACGGCCAGATCGGGACTGCGCCGCGGATTGTAGCGGGAGGGCGCCTTGGGGATCGCCGCCAGCATGGCGGCCTCGGCCACGTTCAGGTACTTGACCGATTTTCCGAAGTAGCGCTGCGCCGCCGTCTCCACCCCGAACGCCTGGTTCCCCAGGTTGATCTGGTTGAGGTAGAGCTCGAGAATCTTGTCCTTGGGGTAGTGCTTTTCGATCTCGAGAGCGACCCGCATCTCCCGGAGCTTCCGGCGGAGGGTGCGTTCCCGCCGATTGATGGCCTCAGGCCAGAGGTTGCCGGCGAGCTGCATGGTGATGGTGGACCAGCCCTGTAACCGCTCTCCGGTGAGCACCGATTTTGGGGCGCGGGCGAAGGAGGTGGCCACTCGCAGCCAATCGACGCCGTGATGCCGGTAGAAGCGCTTGTCTTCCACCGAGAGAAACGCAGCGGTGACCGCCGGGGACATCTCCTTGAGCGCAACCACGGTCCGGCGCTGCAGCCCGAAGTCGGTGATCAGCCGGCCGTCAGCCGCGTACACCTTGGAGGCCTGATCCGGATCGTAGTT